>USHS01000093.1 GCA_900554585.1 uncultured Collinsella sp. | reverse complement strand
GTCAGGTCCTGCGCAAGACGAAAGCCACATTAAGTGGCTTTCTTTGCGTGCGGAATCTACGAAAAGTTATCCCGTGCCGCCCGGCCAGGCCCGATGGGACGGCTACCGAGCCGCTAAGATGGCGTCGATGAGCGTCAGTACGCCCCCGTCGTTGTTGCTCGGAATGCGCCACTTGGCGTGCGCATTCATATGCTCCTCGGCGTTGTCCACGACAAAGCTGTGTCCGACGCGCTCAAGCATGGGGATGTCATTGTACGTATCGCCCACGGCTGCCGCATCGGCGATATCGATGTCCAGGTGCTCGCACAGGTGCGCGACGCCGGCGCCCTTGTCGACACCCAGGTTCATAAAGTCGATCCACTCGCGGCCCGCATTGGTGACGTAGAGCTTGTCCGAGAACTCGGGGTTGAAGGTCTCGCGGAATGCGGGCTCGGCATCGTAGGCAGGGAAAAAGACCGAGATCTTATTGGACTCGATATCAAGGCCCTCAAAGGTGTCGACATAGTTGATCGTGTTGTAGTACACGCTGATTTCGTCGTGGTACTGATGGTCGCGGGCGAGCACATAGAACTCGTCGTAGCAGCACAGGACGGGAACGGCGCGCGGGTCCTCCGAGGCACGAGCGAGCACCTGCTGATACAGCGCCACATCGATGTTGCTCTTATAGATAAAGTTGCCGCGGTAGATCACGCAAGCTCCATTGTCGGGGCAAAAAGCAAGGCGGTCCTTAATGCCCTCGAACATTTCTTCGAGTTTTGGGGCGGGGCGTCCGCTGGCGGGGCAGAATACGATGCCAGTCTCGGCGAGCTTGTCTAGGCGCTCATCAAGACCCTGCGGCAACACTCGCTCGTCGGTGAGAAGCGTCTTGTCCATATCAACGGCGAGAATCTTAATGTTTCCGATATTGGCGTCCGATTCGTAAGTTTGCATAAAAGCGAGCCTTTCGTTTCGAGATTGTTTCAGACGTTATAACCATTAACTCGTACTCGGGCGTATTTTCGCAGGATTGGCGAGCGTTTGCATCATCATTCACAAAGTAATGAAAAAACTTTTCAGAAAATTGAATTTCTCACTTGTGCAGTAGGCACTTTAGCGTATGATAGCGACCATCGAAAACGGAGAGGGCAAAACGACCGCTTACCGAGGAAAAGGTACCGTTTGCGATATATGAGTTGCGCCGGCGATACATGGAAGGAGAGGCAGATGCAGTTCGTACAGATCATCACCACTGCAGACAATGCCATCCGACGCCAGCGCGCAATTTCCCGACGACGATAACAATCGTCTCTGTCCACATGGGGCGAAATGCCTCAACAGAGTCATTTTGAGGTCGTCGGGTTTTTGCACGACACATATGCATGTTTCTAGGGCATGTTATGGTGCTTTTTGCTATTTAACCTGATATTGCACGGTATTTGACCTCAAAGTGACTTGCAACTGACCGATGTTCTCATTAGCTACCAAAGGCGAAAGGAAACAGCCATGAGCAAGGAAAAAATCGTTCTCGCATATTCCGGCGGTCTTGATACATCCGTATGTGTCAAGTGGCTCCAGGACGAGAAAAATCTTGATGTCGTTTGCGTTTGCGGCAACGTGGGCCAGGAGGAGACCGGCCTGGATGCCAAAAAGCAGAAGGCCCTGGACCTGGGCGTTCTGGACTGCCAGGTGCTCGACCTGCGCGATGAGTTCTCCGATGAGTTCCTGACCAAGGCCATCGCCGCCAACTCCATGTACGAGAACAAGTACCCGCTGCTCTCCGCCCTGTCCCGTCCGCTGCTTGCCAAGAAGCTCGTCGAGGTTGCCCACGAGTTTGGCGCCACCTATGTCGCCCATGGCTGCACCGGCAAGGGTAACGACCAGGTCCGTTTTGAGGCTGCCGTCAAGGCGCTCGACCCCGAGCTGAAGGTTATCGCCCCGGTTCGCGAGTGGGATCTGAAGTGCCGTCCCGACGAGGTCGCCTATGCCCACGCCCATAACGTGCCGGTTCCCGAGGGTGCCAACGACAACCCTTATTCCATCGACGACAACCTGTGGGGCCGTGCCATCGAGTGCGGTCACCTGGAGGACCCGTGGAACGAGCCGCTCGACGACGCTTGGGTTATGACTAAGAATCCCGAGGACACGCCGGACACCCCGACCTACACCGAGATTGAGTTTGAGGCCGGCAAGCCCGTCGCCGTCGACGGCAAGAAGATGAAGCTCTCCGAGATCGTCATTGCGCTCAATAAGATTTCGGGCGATAACGGCTTTGGCCGTCTTGACCTGGTCGAGGATCGTCTGGTAGGCCTTAAGAGCCGTGAGTGCTACGAGGTTCCCGGTGCCCTGACGCTCATCACCGCGCACAAAGCGCTCGAGGATATTTGCGTCGAAGGCGACCTGCTCAAGACCAAGATCAAGCTCGAGCAGGATTGGGCGACCGCCGTGTACAACGGCCAGTGGTACAGCCCGCTCAAGAACGCGCTCGACGCCTTTATGGCCGATACCCAGAAGTTCGTGACCGGTACGGTCCGCCTTAAGTTCTTTAAGGGCAACTGCCATGTCGTCGGCCGCAAGAGCCCCTTCAGCCTGTACGACTACGGTCTGGCCACCTACGACCGCGACACTACGTTCGACGAGAAGGCCAGTGCCGGCTTCATCGAGATCGACACGCTGTCGCTCAAGACGTGGGCCAAGGTCCAGGGCCCCAGCTCCGCTGCCGCCCAGGCCTAAGACCTTCTTCCTTTGGTATCCGCGCGGCCCATCCGCGTGATACATAACGGGCGCACGGGGTCCCTACCTTTCGTTATGCTTGCTGACACTTCTTAACATCGGTGGCCCCTACGTTCCGCCCGCATATATGATGCCGCGTCTGCGGCTGAGTCCGAGCCCCGCCGGGGTTGTCCGGCGGGGCTCTTGCTATCTGAATCATCTGATATGCACGCTTTTGCAGCGCCGCACCTTTATATGAGGAGTCATTTCTATGTTTAACGTAATCGCACAGGCCTTGCTTTCCCTTGCTCCCGAGCTCAACATCGCCAAGGTGGAGGGAGTGCCCACGAGCCTGAAGGCTTGGGTCGATGGTTCGCCGAGCAACGGCTGGAGGGAGTCGATGGGCGCCAAGTGCCAGGTGCGTCACTTCTTTGATAACTAGGATATCGACCTCATACTCGGCGGGGAGATGTGCAAAACTAGCGGTTGAAAAACCGTTTTAGCGTCACGGCGCATGGCTATTGGGCGCCGATGTTTTGGTATTCAATGAAAGGGGACGGTCCCATGGCTCTTTGGGGTGGTCGTTTTGAGGCGGGTGTGGCCGAGGTCACGCAGGAGTTTGGCGCGTCGCTGCCGGTCGACAAGCATCTCTATAAGCAGGATATCGCGGGCTCCAAGGCGCATGCCAAGATGCTTGCCGCCCAGGGCATCATAAGCGACGAGGACGAGCGGGCGATTGCCGAGGGCCTGACCGCTATCGAGCAGGATATCGATGCGGGCAACTTTACCTTCGACATCAACGACGAGGACATCCACATGTCCATCGAAAGCGAGCTGACCCGCCGCATTGGCGAGGCGGGCAAGCGTCTGCATACCGGTCGCTCACGCAACGACCAGGTGGCAACCGATACGCGCCTAGGCGTCAAAGCGCTCGCCAAGGAGCTTATGGGTGCTAACCTGCAGCTGCGTCATGTGCTTGTGGATGCCGCCAAGAAGTATGACAAGGTCATCCTGCCCGGCTATACGCATATGCAGCACGCTCAGCCGGTACTGCTATCGCACCATCTGCTAGCGTATTCGTGGATGTTCGCGCGCGACTTCACGCGTCTGAAGGCTGCCTTCGATGCTGCCGACAACTGTCCGCTGGGCGCTGCTGCGCTTGCCGGCACCAGCTACCCGCTTGATCGCCAGATGACGGCGGCCGAGCTTGGCTTTGCGGGCGTGATTCCCAACTCGCTCGATGCCGTGTCCGATCGCGACTTTTTGCTCGACCTGCACTACGCCGGTTCGGTTATGGCCATGCACCTCTCGCGCCTGTCCGAGGAAATTGTGCTGTGGTCGAGCTCGGAGTTTGGGTTCATTACGCTGTCCGATTCGTATTCCACGGGCTCATCCATCATGCCGCAAAAGAAGAATCCCGACTTTGCCGAGCTTATTCGCGGTAAGAGCGGTCGTGTGTACGGCAACCTGGTGCAGCTGCTTGTGACCATGAAGGGTCTGCCGCTGGCATATAACAAGGACCTGCAGGAGGATAAGGAGGGTGCGCTCGATACCGCCCATACGCTTATGCAGTGCCTGTCCGTTATGGCCGGCATGATCTCGACCTGGACCGTTAACGAGGGCGCCATGGCGCGTGAGTGCGGCGTGGGCCACCTGGCTGCCACCGACGTTGCCGACTATCTTGCCAAGCGCGGCCTACCGTTCCGCGAGGCACACGCTGTGGTGGGCCATCTGGTACTTATGTGCGAGAAGCGTGGCTGCAATCTTGAGGACCTGCCGTTTGAGGTGTTCCAGGAGGCAAGCCCGCTCTTTGAGCGCGACATTACCGAGGCACTCGACATCCCGTCGATTGTCGCTGCGCGCACGACCGAGGGCGGTACCGCTCCTGCCGCCGTTGCCGTACAGCTGCAGCGTGCCGAGGCAAGGCTCGTGGCCGACGAGGGCGTGTTTGGATCGCTGACTAAGGTCGTCGAGATGGGCCACGGGGTAAAGTAGGGGTTTGGCTGAAGCGGCTTTGGCCATTCATTGATAATCGTTGTTGTTTTACGGGCGTCTGCTGATGTGGGCGTCCGTTTTTTGTTGCTATGGGGGAGGGGCTTGTCGTGAACTTTTGTAGGACCTTTGCGCAGGTTGTGAAGGGGGTGCGTTCACGGGCGGCAACCGACCGTCTGCTTGGTTCGATGCGGTTGATGGGTGGTCGGATGGTACTCTAATCGGGCTTCGAAACAGAAGTGACACATATGGAGCGCTTTAATAAATTGTAGCGTTTCAATAAACAGCTTTTTGTTTAACTGCAGCTAAAACTCTGTTACGATGCAGTCCAGGCGGGTGTCGGAATGGGACTTGGACACGCGCGAACCTACTTGAAAGGCTACCTTATGGCTATCGAGAAGACCTTCATCATGATTAAGCCCGACGCGGTACGCGACCGCAAGATCGGCGAGATCGTTGCTCGCATCGAGCGCAGCGGCCTTGTCATCGAGCGCATGGAGATGACCACGCTCGAGCGCGCTACCGTCGAGGAGCACTACGCCCATCTGGCCGACAAGCCCTTCTTTGGCGGTCTCTGTGATTTTATGACGAGCGGTCCGGTCGTCAAGATGGTCGTTTCCGGTCTCTCCGCTGTCTCCAAGATGCGCACCCTTATGGGCGCTACCAACCCGCTTGATGCCGCCCCCGGCACCATTCGCGGCGACTTCGCTGTCGATGTCAACGCCAACGTGATTCACGGCTCCGACTGCTTGGAGAACGCCGAGATCGAGATCAAGCGCTTCTTTGGCTAAACCAGCTTTGACTCCTTAAAGCTGTTAGCGTGTGGCTTGGGCGCCGCGGAACTCCATCCGCGGCGCCCTTTTTATTCCAGTAGATTTTTGGTTAACGCCTAGAAATCTACTAAAGAGCCCCCGTCCGGATGTGTGTTCCGGGCGGGGGCTGGCATTAGCGTATGGCTTTGCAGATCTTTAGGCCTCGTCGACGACCTTGAGGCCGCGCGTGTGGTCGATCTCGTTGAGAAGGTTAACGCGACGCTCGTGGCGGCCGCCCTCAAACTCGGCGTCGAGCCACTCGTCGACGATCATCTTGGCAAGCTCGGAGCCCACGACGCGCGCACCAAAGGCGAGCACGTTGGTATTGTTGTGCATGCGCGAGAGCTTGGCACTGAAGGGCTCGGAGCACACGAC
>USHS01000092.1 GCA_900554585.1 uncultured Collinsella sp. | reverse complement strand
CTCGCCAAAGATGGCGTTCTTGACGGCGACGGAGAGGTAGAAGTTGATGAAGCCAGGACCGGCGATCTCGACCTTCTCGATTGCGGGGTCCTCGGGCATATGGGCAACGACGGCCTCGGCGATCTTGCGCGGGGCGCAGTGAGCCAGCTTGGCGGATTTCAGGGCCATGGTGGAGGTCCACTCGCCATGAGAAGTATCGGCCGGTCGCTCGATAGCGCAATCGTCAAGTTCAAATGCGGAAAGGTCGCCGGCCTCCTGGGCCGCAGCAAGCGCAGCGCGTACCAGCTCTTCAATCTTCTCGGGCATAGATCCTCCTTGTGTTAAAGCCCCCGAGCTCTTGGTCACTCGTAGGGCAAAAGCCAGAGTTTGTAGCACTCTATCACAAGCGGTAACTACTGTCGCAGGGTAAAGCTAATAGATATTGCATATGCACAAAAATGACTACCGCTCTTGCGCTGCTGTACAAAGTTGGCGGTTTGCCTGCAGTTTATACACGTTCTGGAAATGCATGAACGTATGAATAAGCCGTTCTATTTATCGAATACTCTAACCTATCGGAGTTGTGTGCTTTTCCTGCATAAAGTAATGGTTTGCGCACGTCAGCGTGGTATTCTTAACATACGCAAATTCGTATAAGTTGGAGGTAGCATGTTCTCAATCGGTCAACACGTCATTCATCCGGGTCAGGGAGTCTGCACCGTCGTCGGCTTTAGGGACGACACGCCGCAGCCCATGTTGTTGCTCGAGACCAAGCAGGGACATGCGCAGACGATTCTCATGTACCCCGTGGCGCAGGCCGACCGTCTGCATGCCGCCATCTCCCAGCAAGATGCCGAGCACCTGCTGAGCCACTACGATGAGCTGGAGTGCGACACCTTTACCGAGCGCAACAGCTCGCTTGAGGAGACGCACTTTAAGCAGCAGCTCAAGCTAGGCGCGCCCGAGACGGTCCGCGTGGCAAAAACCATGATGCACCGTATCCGCCAGGCCGAGGAAGCAGATAAAAAGCCCAGCTCTTATTACATGCGCGTACTCAAGGAAGCCAAGCGCCGCTCCATCGAGGAGTTCGCCGTGGCCCTGGGCGTCACCGAAGAGGCCGCCGAAGCACTCCTGGCCCAAGCCGCCCTCAACTAACCTGCCAAAAACCACCACAAAGGGGACAGGCACCTTTGTGGTGGTTTTCTTGTTCTAGTAGTATTCAATCATTAGCGATACCCACGAGCACAAGGAGTCTTTATGGCAGAGCTGCTTTCCGCCGGAATCACCCGCGACCGTGCGTTCGAATTGCTCAACGAGCACAACAAAGACCCGTTCCACATCACTCACGGCGAAACGGTCGAGGGCACCATGCGCTACTTTGCGCGCGAGTTCGACCCCGAGAACGAGGAGTTTTGGGGCATCGTCGGCCTGCTACACGACCTGGATTGGGAGGAACATGAGGACGACCCCATGAACCACACCATCTATGCGGCCGAGATCCTCGAGGGCGAGGGCGCATCGCCCGAGCTCATTCGCGCCATCCAGACGCACACGTCCGATTTCAACACCTCGCTACCCAAGCCCGAGCTGCAGATGGAAAAGATCCTGTTTGCCTGCGACGAGCTCACCGGTCTGATCGGTGCTGCCGTAATCATGCGTCCGAGTAAGAGCGTCATGGACTTTACGACCAAGTCGCTCAAGAAAAAGTTCAAGGACAAGCGCTTTGCCGCCGGCTGCTCGCGCGACGTGATTACGCAGGGCGCCAAGATGCTGGGCTGGGAGCTCCCCGAGCTCTTCGACCGTACCATCGCGGCCATGCAATCCTTCGCGCCCGATCGCGACACCTTCCAGGCCTAACCGCCCACGCCACCTATAACCACCACGAAGGGGACAGGCACCTTTGTGGTGGTTTTTCGTTTGCGAGAGGTTTAGGGGCGGACCTGGCCGGTGCCGCGGAGCTTATATTTGTAGGTGGTGAGGGCCTCGGCGGCAAAGGGGCCGCGGGCGTGGAGCTTTTGGGTCGAGATGCCGATCTCGGCGCCCAGGCCAAACTCGCCGCCGTCGGTGAAGCGCGTGCTGGCGTTGGCGTACACGGCCGAGGCGTCGACCGCATCCAGGAAGCGCTCGCAGGCATCCTCGTCCTCGGCGATGATGGCCTCGGAATGCATGGTGCCGTAGCGGTTGATGTGTGCGATGGCCTCGTCCTCGTTTGCCACGACCTTCACGCTCATCTCGAGAGCCAGGTACTCGCGACCCCAGTCCTCCTCAGTCGCGGCGACGTAGTCATCACCCTCGGCAAGCCCGGCATCGGCGCATGCGGCGCAGGTTGCCTCGTCGCCGTGAATGAACACGCCGTGGTCATGCAGCACGGCCACGACCGCAGGCAAAAACGAATCTGCCACGGCACGGTCGACCAGCAGCGACTCGGCGGCATTGCACACGCCTACGCGCTGGGTCTTGGCATTAACGATAATGTTGAGTGCCTTATCAAAGTCGGCGGATTCATGCACGTAGATGTGGCAGTTGCCCGTACCCGTCTCGATCACCGGCACGAGCGACTCGCGCACGCAGCGCTGGATCAGCCCTGCACCGCCGCGCGGAATGAGCACATCGACGATACCGCGGAGCTTCATGAGCTCGCCAGTGGCCTCGCGGTCGGTGGACTCGATCATCGACACGGCCTCACGCGGGAAGCCCTTGGCCTCGAGCGCATCGGCCAGCAGCTCGGCGATCATGGCGCACGAGTGATACGCCAGCGAACCGCCGCGCAAAATGCAGGCGTTGCCGGTGCGAACGCAGATGCCAGCGGCATCGGCCGTCACGTTGGGGCGGGCCTCGTAGACCATGGCGACCAGGCCCAGCGGCACACTCACGCGGGTCAGGTCCACACCGCTTGCAAGCACGCGGTGATCGAGCACGCGGCCGACGGGATCGGGCAACTCAGCGAGCTTCTCCAGGCCGGCTGCCATGCCCTCAACGCGCTCGGGCGTCAGCAGCAGGCGGTCGAGGAGCCCCGCCGAGGTGCCCGCATCGCGCGCGGCAGACATATCGAGCTCGTTGGCGGCAATGATGCAATCGACACCATCGCGCAGCGCCGCGGCCATGGCGCGCACGGCCTCCTGGCGCTGGGCATCGCTCGCAGTTGCAAGCGCGGCAGAAGCGGCCTTGGCCTCGACGGCAAGATCGTGGACATACGTGGCTATATCGACCGACATGGACGGCCCTTTCTCTTAGATGTTTGCCAACCATGGTAGCCGATTTGCACGCATCCTCGCCGACGGCGGTAGAATTGGTCAACCCGAAACACCACAACGAATGGAAGCATTACATGGCGCTCATCACTTCGTACCACGTCCCCGGCCTGTATGTCGAGGACCACAGCATCGATGTCCCTCTCGACTGGCGCGGCCTGGAGCCGATGCTCCTGGCCGTCGGCAGCACCATGCGCCGCGGCGCCATGCCGGCGCCCATCGCCGGCGCGCCCGAGAGCATCAAACTCTTCTACCGCGTGGTTTGCGCGCCCGACCGTATCAACGACGACCTGCCGCTGTTGCTCTTTTTGCAGGGCGGCCCCGGCGGCGAGAGCCCGCGTCCGCTGTCGCCCACAAGCGATGGCTGGATTGAGGAGGCCGTCAAGCACTTTCGCGTCGTCCTGCCCGACCAGCGCGGTACCGGGCGTAGCAGTTGTGTAGACGGGCGCACGATTGCCGCACTGGGCGAGTGCGCGACGGCAGCCGGCTCCGATGCCGCACGCTCGCAGGCGGACTTCCTCAAGCGTCACCTCGCCAGCTCCATCGTGCGCGATTTTGAGTACCTGCGCCTGGTGGGCTTTGGCGGCAAGCCCTGGGTCACGCTCGGCCAGAGCTACGGCGGGTTTTTGACGTTGAGCTATCTGTCGCTCTTCCCCGAGGGCGTGGCGGCAAGCTTTACCTGTGGTGGCATTCCGCACGTGCCGGCGAGCGCCAGCGAGGTCTACGCGCACACCTTCCCGCGCATGGCGGCCAAGACCCAGCAGTATTATGACCGCTACCCCGCCGACGTCGAACGCGTGGCGGCCCTGGCAGATGCCATCGAGGAGCAAAAGCCCGCGTTGCCCGACGGCTCGCCGATGACGGTCGAACGCCTGCAGCTCATGGGCAGCGACTTTGGCATGAAGCCGAGCTTTGAGCGCATGCACTGGATTATCGACCACGCGTTTGTTGATGGCGACGGTACGTTGAGCTGCGGTTCCTCGGTATCCGACAGCTTTTTGATGCGCGCCTTCGAGCGCACCAACACACGCACGAATCCGCTGTACTGGACGCTGCAGGAGTTCATCTACGCCGACGGCGACACCATGCCCATTCACTGGGCTGCAGCCGAGGAAAAGGCCCATCGCGCCGAGTTCGACACGCTCGCGCGCCCGCTCATGTTTACCGGTGAGGCTATGTTCCCGTGGATGTTTGAGCAGATGCCCGAGCTCAAGCCCTTCAAGCTCGCCATGGATCTGCTGATGGAAGACACCAGCTGGGACAAGATCTACGACCCGCAGCGCCTGGCCTGCAACGAAGTACCACTCCAGGCTGCGGTGTACTTCGACGACATGTACGTCGATTCGAGCCTGCAGCTCGACACGCTCAGCCGCATTGGCAACTCGCACGCCTGGGTGACCAACGAGTTTGAGCACGATGGCCTGCACGGCAGCGTGGTTTTCAAGCACCTCTTCGACGAAGCCCTCAACCGCGGAGACCTGCGCCAGATCTTCTAACAAAGGAGTGCCCCCACCTGCCGGCACAAAAGGAACGTCCCCAAGTGCCGGCAACGACAATGCCGCAGGTAGAGGTCGGGAAGCGAAAACGCCCCTAAGCGAGCAAGGTGACGTGAAAGAGGAGGCCATTGACCTTTTGGTCATGCCCGACGATTGAACGCCAGATTGCCGCTTAGGGGCGTTTGCAGCGTCAATTGGTTAGGCGAAGACCTGATGGTCATGCCTCACCTTTTGAATGACAAATTGTCGCTCTGGGCGGCGCGCAGCGTCGACCCGTTAGGCGAAGACGATCAGATTATCTCGATGGATCGCGGGCTTCTCGGCCAGGTCTGCCAGCAGGCGGTTGCCGGCAATCTGGTCCTGGCGACGTCCTGCTGCAAGCTCCAGCACGTCCGAATCGGCCTCGGCAATACCACGCGCGACAACCATGCCGCTCGGGTCGCAAACGTCAAGCACATCGCCCTCGCCAAACGTGCCATCGACCTCGCGAATACCCACCGCGAGCAAGGACGAGCCACGGCTGACCAGCGCCTTCGCGGCGCCGTCATCGACCGTCACCGAGCCATGCGCCTTGTCTCCCAGCGCGATCCACAGCTTGCGGGGCGCAATGTCCAGACGCTCCGCCGGCGGATCGAACAGCGTGCCCACACTCTCGCCGCGAGCGAGGCGCACGAGCGCATCGGGCTCCTCGCCCGAGCATATCACGCTCTGAATGCCCGCCGTCATCAGAATGCGGCTCGCGCGGATCTTGGTAATCATGCCGCCCGTGCCCACCGATGTGGAAGAATCGCCCGCCGAGGCGATGATCTTGGCATCGATCTTATGCACGACCGGGACAAACTCGGCCGTGGGATCCTCATGCGGATTGGCGGTATAGAGGCCATCGATGTCCGAGAGCGTCACGCACAGATCGGCAGAAACCAGGCAGCTCACAAGCGCCGCCAGCGTGTCGTTGTCGTTGACAACAGGAACCACGCCAAGCTCCACCAGGCGCAGCAGGGCGTCGCGTGCGTGCAGGTAGGACGTGCGGCGGGCCGTATCGTGGCGCGTGAGCAGCACGAGCGAGGTGAGCAGGTCGCGCGCATGAAACTCCTCGTCGTAGGCCGACGAGATGATACACTGACCGGCCGAGGCGCAGGCCTGCAGGCTCGGCAGGTCGCCGACCGGTTTGCGGTCGAAGCCCAACACGGGATAGC
>USHS01000091.1 GCA_900554585.1 uncultured Collinsella sp. | reverse complement strand
AACCGGGCCCTGCTCCTCGGGCATCAGGTGCAAGTGCGTCTCGGCCAGATAGCTCGCCGCGTCGGTATCGCCCCTCTTAATGGCCTCGAGAATCCGACGATGTTGTCGACGAATCGGCTCCCAATCTAGGTCCTGCGACACCATACGCAACCAGTTATATCGCTCAAAATGCGTGTTGACGCTCTTCATCCAACCCCACAGCATGTGGCGGCCGGCAATCTCAAAACACGTCTCATGGAACAGGTTGTCCAGATCAAAAAAGCGACGCGTCTCGCTATGGTCGAGCGACTCGGACTCGGCAAGAATCTGCTCGAGCCGATGTTTTTGCTCGGGCGTGACGGCCGAACAGCATTTAATAAGCACGCTTCTTTCGAGTTTCTCGCGCAAGAAACAAGCGTTCTCGGCGCGCTCCATGCTGATCTTAGAGACGTAGGTGCCGCTTTTTGGACGCGTTTCCACCAGCTCCTGCTCACGCAGGCGCACAAAGGACTCGCGAATGGGCGTGCGCCCGATTCCCGTCTCCTTTTCCAGACCAATCGCTGAAAGGCGCGTACCGGGCTTGAGCTCGGCATAGATAATCTTGGAGCGCAGTGCGTTGTATGCCTGATCTTGCAAGCTCTGATAATGCTGGTGTTGTTCCATAAAGCCCTCGGATGAAGCCCACGGTTTGTCGAATTTCACCACGTAATACTATCGCATCGACACGCCCCAGCTCCCAATCAGTCTTTTTGGGACGGGGCTCTTTTAGCTACCCTGGCCCGCAAATCGGCCCCCTTGCCACAAAAGTGGCCCATCTACTACGTTAACGCGGATAGCCTCGGCCATACCGAAAACCGTGAAAACAAAACCGCAGGTAGACAGCTTGTCGATTTTCGAAAAAGCCGACTATGGTTGACCCCTGCGGCTTAAACGTAGTAGATAGGCCTTTTTCGTGGCGCAGCACTACTGCACCCCAAATTGGCACCCCGAGCCTGTTATAAGTTGCTGTGAAATACGGACGGTTGATAATCAAGGGTTGATAATCAAGGCGCGCTATACGGCTTGCTATATCTCACTATACTTTGCTGTACGTCGCTATACTTTGCTATAACTTGACAATAATCGGCCCGTTACCATCCGGGATATAACGGGCCCCAAGCCAACGCTGGCTTGGGGCCCGTCTTGTACCATGGCTCTTTTGGACTATGAGCGCTCGTATTTCGTGGCCCGCCCGGTTCCCTGCCTTACGATTATATTCCGTTCAAGCAGAGATTCGAGTGCCGCCAACGTCCGCATGCGGCTCAGCCCCGTCTGTTTTTCAATCTCGCTTCGCGACATAATTCGCCCACCCGACAAGGCCTTGAGAACCTGGACCTCTTCCTCGGACCCTTCAAAGGCATCGGTAACGGGCAATGTGACGGCCACCATGCCGCCGCGAACATCAAAAATTGGTTGATTGATCGAATCGCGATAGGCACGTCTAATGCGCGCAATTCCCGTACCAAATTTCTCGATGTAATCCAGCTTTAAGAAGGCCTCTGCAATGATGGGGTTTCTGAGCACGGATATCTGCCCATACAGATATTGTTCCGTCGTCAAACCGGCAGGCAGCGATCCGGGCGAAGTCACAACGACGCGATCGTCGTACAGGGCAATTTGAACATTCGCTCGAACGTCCCACGTCCGATGCACCAAAGCGTTTGCGACAGCCTCGCGAAACGCCTCGAGAGGAATTCGATCGGTTTGGACGCGCTCCATCCCTTCGATACGCTCAAAACGGTAGTAGCGTGCAAACATAGCCACCGCCCTGTCCACCTGCTCAATTGCGGATACATTTGTCGCCGTCTCACGGTCCAAGATCACATCCTCGGTATCGCCAAAACGGACGCAGTCGATGCCCGGAAAATCATTCCTATCCGCCAAAATCGCCGCAGCGTTGGTATAGCCATCTTTGCCGAGCAAGCGAAGTGTGCGCATAATATCCGGCGTTAGCTCGGAAATGCCGAGATGTTCAACACACTTATGCTCGAGCGTGTGAAAACTCAAGTCCTGTCGAGCCGATGTGAGCACGTCGAACGTTACGTTGCTGCCTTCGAGCGTCAGCCTGCCATACTCAAACCGGTCGACCTCCACCGTTGCCGAATCGTTTCGCCTGTAGGCCTTTCCCTTGCTTCGATAGGGTTTGTCCTGGCCCTCATAAACCGTAAGGATTACGGTCCCGTGTTTCTCATCGGGCTCGAGCGTGTAACGGGGAGCGGGGTCCAAGCTGTCATTAATCATGTTCTCGATGCGGAGACACTCTGCGACCGGATCTGCAAGGCCGACAGCCACGCCCTCGTCATCAACGCCAAACTCAATCTTGCCCGTCCCGTAATTTGCATAGGCGCTCACCGTTTTAAGAAACGTCGGCGTAACGCTTTCCTTGTATTCGACTGTAGGGCTTTCTCTAACAACCATATGAACAACCCCCTCGTTTCGTACCATTCATAACCGTATTATAAGACGAAAACTGTTTGCGTACTGATTTATCCAAGACGCAAATGGTTTTCGTCTTTATTTGCGTACGGAATTAAGACGCATAATTTCGCTTTCGTATGGCTCAATACCGGACACAGACTGTTTTCGTCTGTCAATACGTCTGCAATCCAAACGAAAAGAGCCCCGAGCTCGTATGAACTCGGGGCTCTTTGTGCCGCACATCTATGAAAGGAGAAATTCGATGCGTACGGGCGCTATTCCATGAAGCCACCCTGGGATGGCGGCAACCTCGTCGTTACCTGTCCGATGGGTGTGCTCAAGGCATCCGTTCCCCTCTTTATCGACGTAACGGGCAAATAAGCTCGTCGAGGAGACCATCCGCACGCACCACGGTGTGGCCGACGCCATCGAGGCGCGCAACCCCACCGCAGCGCACGACGCGATGTATCTGCACCTGGTCTACAACCGCAACATGATTGCGGAAGACGCACAGACAAAAGGCCTTTAAGGCTCGACCATGATCTTTCCTTGATAAAACGCAAAAGCGGCGGCCGCTTGCGCTTTATCAAATGGTGCAATGGGGCCAGGTTTACATGCACCAAGTTGGTACAAAGCAACCTGTCCCCCACGCACAAAGGGTTGACTAGAGCTCGCAGGCAACCTTGTAGCCATCGCCGATGGCGTCGCGGATGTTGCCGCACTTCTGGGCGTCGCCCAGCACGTGGGTGGCAACACCGGCAGCGGCCAGGTCGTCGGCCAGCTTGGTGTTGGGACGATAGCCCATGGCAAGCACCAGCGTATCGGCACCGGTGATGGTGTGGACCTCGCCGTCCTTTTCGTAGCTGATGGCGTCCTCGGTGATCTCGGTCACCTTGGCCTCGGTCAGCACGTGAACGCCCTTGGAGAGCATGCGCGTGATGAGCACCGCGCGGCCGGCACCGCCCTCGTTGGCAGCGAGCGTCTTGGTCATCTCGATAACGGTGACGTCGCGGTTGGCCGGCGAGAGGTCATTGACCAACGGGGCCAGGTAATCGGCCGTCTCGCAGCCAACGGTGCCGCCGCCCACGATGACAATCTTTTTGCCCGGGAAAGCCTTGCCACCCAGCAGGTCGTCGGCCGTCATAACCTGCTTAAAGCCCTGCATAAAGGCAGGAGCGATGGGCTCGGCGCCATAAGCCAGGACGACCTCGTAGCCCGCGTAGTCACGCTGAATGTCCTCGGCCGAAAGCTCGGTGCCAAATACGCACTTCACGCCGGCCTCGGCCAGGCGACGATACTGATACTTGATCACGCGGGTGAGTTCCTGCTTTGCCGGCGGAACGGCTGCGATGCGCATCTCGCCACCCGGCTCGTCCTGCTTGTCCACGAGCACCACGTTGTGGCCGCGCTTGGCGGCAATGTAGGCTGCCTCCATGCCCGCAGGACCAGCGCCCACAACGAGCACGTTCTTGGCCTCGGCAGCAGGTTCGTAGCCAGCCTCGTCGCGCTCGACATCGGGGTTGACGGTGCAGGAGATGCGCTTGCCGAACATAATGCCGTTCAGGCAGCGCAGGCAACCGATGCAGGGACGGATGTCGTCGGCGTTGCCGGCAGCGGCCTTGTTGCAGAACTCGGCATCGCACAGATTGGCGCGGCCCATCATGCAGATGTCGGCAGCGCCGTCCTCGATCAGCTCCTCGGCGATCCAGGCCTCGTTAATGCGGCCGACCGTGGCAACGGGAATGTTCACGTGCTTCTTAATCTCACGCGAGCAAGCGGCGTGCGAGGCCTGCTGCGTGCCGGCGGCGGGAATCGCGGAGCCGCGCTTGATGGTGGTGCCGCCCGACACGTGAATCATGTCGACACCGGCCTTCTCCAGGCGACGCGATACGTAGATCATGTCGTTGAGGGTCAGGCCGCCATCGGTGTACTCATCGCCCGAGATGCGGACGTCGATGATAAAGTCCTTGCCGCAGCGCTCGCGAATCTCGGCGATGACCTCGAGCAAAAAGCGCATGCGAGCGTCGAGCGAGCCGCCGTACTCGTCGGTGCGCTTGTTGTAGAGCGGGGTCAAAAAGCCGCCGAGCATGCCGTGGGCGTGCGCGGCGTGGACCTCGACGCCATCGACGCCAGCTTTCTGCATGCGCACGGCAGCGTCGCCAAACTGATGCGTGAGCTCGTGGATCTCGTCGACCGTGATGGGGCGCGGCGCCTCGCGGGCGTAAGACGGGCCCACAAAGGACGGAGCGATCAGGCGCGGCGTGCCCGGAATGTTAAAGGCCATGTAGGCGGGGTGGAAGAGCTGCGGCATGATCTTGCAGCCATACTCGTGGACGGCCGCGGCGAGCTTTTCCCAGCCGGGGATAAACGTGTCGTCGTAGCAGCACATGTCGCCCGGCAGATAGGTATAGGTGGGCTCGACCGTCACGACCTCGGTGATGATCAGGCCAACGCCGCCCTTGGCACGGGCACGATAATGATCGACCAAATCGTCGGTCACATATCCGTGATCGGCCAGGTTGGTGGACACCGGCGGCATAAAGACGCGGTTCTTGACCTCGGTCGTACCGACCTTGATCGGGCTAAAGAGCATTGGATAGGCGGAAGACTCCATACAGGGTTCCTTTCGTTTGAGCCGCTCGGCGGCAGTTGCTAACGTACCTATCGTATCAGTATCCGCCGCATTCGCAGTCAAACATCCCCAAACGCTTGTCGGCTAATGAATACCGCGGCCCAAGTCTTCGGCGATTTTGTCTACGCCCTTAAGTGCGGCGCACGTCTTTTTGTTGGAGCAATGCCCCGTGCAAACGCCGCCTTGAGCGCAGTCGGCGCAGGTGCCCTTGCGGTAGATGCGCACGCACACGGCGACAAACGCAACGCCGATAACAGCCAGTACAACAATATCGATAGGTGCCATAGCAAGCCTCCTCTAGTTAACCACCACTTACTTTACCCCATTCTCCACCTACCAAATAGGGACGGTTTATTTTGGTCGGTTTTATCTGCGGAAACGCCATATCTCCCCCCCCCCACCAAAAAGCCCGAGTGTCGCTGGGACACCCGGGCTCGTAGAAAGGGGTTAATCCTTATTTGGACTTAAGCGGAAACTGCGGCGGAAGCAGTGTTGGTCTCGTCCTCGTCGGTCCATGCATGCTTGGGCATGGGACGGAAGATCTGGAAGAGCATTGCAACCAGCAGCACGATGGCCACAATCGTCCAGATACCAAACTGTCCAAGAACAAGCAGGTTGTAGAACTGGTTGATGAACAGGCCGATTACCCAAGCAAAGGCGCACTCGTAGCCGATGGCGATCGCAGTCCACTTGCCGGAATCCATCTGGTTGCGGATAGTGCCCATGGCGGCGAAGCACGGAGCGCACAGCAGGTTGAACGCGCCAAAGGCAACGCAAGCGCCCATGGTCGGGAACATGCCGGCGAACGCGGTCCACAGGCTCGGGTCGGTCTCGGCGGCGTCGGCCACGGACAGCAGCGAACCGGCGGTGGCGACGACGTTCTCCTTGGCCACAAGGCCAGAGAC
>USHS01000090.1 GCA_900554585.1 uncultured Collinsella sp. | reverse complement strand
TTCTGCCCACAATACTTGGCTGGAAACGGCCCGGAAAGATAGGTAGCGCCAACACTCCTCCTTAGCTCAATGGTAGAGCACGCGGCTGTTAACCGCGCTGTTGTAGGTTCGAGTCCTACCCGGGGAGCCAGGTCGTAAAACCCGTCGCTTATGCGGCGGGTTTTTTCATGCCGCGATCGCCTAGCGCGAACGTTGTCATATCAACATTTCGTGTCGAGGATGTAATCCCGCGACCCACCACCTCAACATGGCGCGCTCGTTGTAGAATATTGCAATGATTGCTCCCACGAGATGGTGCCGCGAGCACCAGATAAGGAGATTCTTGTGTCTGAGACCATTAACGGCAGCCTGAGCGTCTCGAACGACGTTATTGCCGATATTGCCGGTTATGCCGCGATGACGTGCTATGGCGTCGTCGGTATGGCCGAACAGCTCCAGGGCGCCGAGAGCGTACGCCTGCTTGCCGGTCAGCGCCTCCGCAAGGGCGTGCTTGTCTCCGCCGACGAGAACGGCCTTACGGTCGACCTTCACGTCGTGCTCGAGAACGGCGTCAACATGAAGTCCGTCTGCCACAATCTTTCGAGCTCCGTTGCCTTCACCCTGCAGGAGATCGCCCAGATCGATCCCGCCAGCCTTAAGATCGGCATCCATATCGACGCGCTCAAGAGCCGTCTGAACTAGCATCCGAAAACGGAGATTCAAATACCCATGATTGCAAAGACCATTCGCACCTGTTTTCCGATCGCTGCGGCTGCCGTTTCCGACAAGGCCGAGGAGATCAACAAGCTCAACGTCTTCCCCGTACCCGACGGCGACACCGGCACCAACATGTCGCTCACGCTCGCCTCGGTGACCAAGGAGCTTTCCGCCCTTCCCGCCGATGCCGATATGGAGGCCATCGCCGGCGCCATCACCCACGGTTCCCTGATGGGTGCCCGCGGCAACTCCGGCGTCATTACCTCGCAGATTCTGCGCGGCGTGGCCGAAGGTCTCGTCTCTGCCGATGAGCCCATTACGTCTGCCAACATCGCCTTCGCCTTCCGTCGTGCCGTCAAGGTCGCCTTCCAGGCCGTCCGCAAGCCCATCGAAGGCACGATCCTCACGGTCCTGCGCGATGTCTCGACCAAGGCCGACGAGTGCGAAAAGAAGAAGTTCTCGGCCGAGGATGCGCTCGATGCCATCGTCGTCGAGGCCTACCAGTCCGTCGCACGCACGCCCGACCTGCTGCCCGTTCTGAAGGAGAACGGCGTGGTCGACTCTGGCGCCTTTGGCTTTGCCATCTTCCTGGAGAACTTTGTTGCCGCCGCTCTTGGTCGCAGCACCGTTGTCGAGGATTTCTCCGCCACGTTTGATTCAGCCGGCTCTGCCCGCGACGCGGCCCTCGGTCGCGTTGAGATCGAGGCCAACGACGACTGGGAGGGCTCGGAGTTCCGCTACTGCAACGAGTTCCTCTTTAAGGCCGACGCCCCGTTTGACGAGGACGAGTGCCTTAAGTTCCTAGGCTCCATGGGCGACTGCGAGCTGCTCGTGGGTGCCTACCCCGACTACAAGATCCATGTGCACTCCAACACCCCCAACTTGGTGCTCGAGCACATGCTGCAGCTTGGCCAGATCTACGAGGTCTTTATCCACAACATGGAGATGGAGGCCCACGACCGTACCGCCAAGATTCATGAGGACCAGGAGAAGGCCGCCGAGCCCGCCAAGGCGTTGGGCTTTGTCGCCGTTGCCGCCGGTTCGGGCGAGGCCGACATCCTTAAGTCCCTCGGCGTTGACGTGATCGTCTCGGGTGGCCAGACCATGAACCCCTCGACCGCCGACCTTCTGGGCGCGGTGGACCAGGTCAACGCGACCTCGGTCATCATCCTGCCCAATAACGGCAACATCCGCATGGCTGCCGAGGCTGCCGCGTCTGCCTGCATCGACAAGAAGGTTGCCGTCGTTCCCACCAAGACCGTCCCGCAGGCGTTCTCCGCGCTGTTCGCAGTCCTGCCCGATTCCGAGCTCGAGGACGCCGTTGCCGCCATGGTCGACGCCATCAGCGAGGTTCGCGATGGCGAGGTCACCCGTGCCGTGCGCGACTCCAGCGCCTCTGACGGCTCTCCGATTCACTCCGGTGACGTCATGGGTATCATTGCCGGCTCCATCGACGTGGTCGGCTCCGATGTGAAGCAGGTCACGCTCGACTGCATTAACCGCATGCAGGAGGAAGAGGAGGGCGACGCGCTGACGATTCTGGCCGGCGAGGAGCTGTCCGATGAGGCCTTCCAGGAGATCGTCGACGCCATCGAGGAGGCTCAGCCCGACCTGGAGATCGACGCCCATCGTGGCGAGCAGCCGCTCTATCCCGTGATCTTCTCGATCGAGTAGGCATCTGCCCATGTCCGAGCTGTGCTCCGTGCCGCGCGTCTCGGAGCGCTTTGCCCAGAGCAATGCGCTCGACGAGGATATCGCGAGACTCAAATATGTTTCGGGTAAACGTGAGGAGGCCCTTCGCCGTCTGGGAATTCGGACGGTGGGGGACCTCCTTCTCCATATCCCTCACCGATATCTCGACTTCACGCGCTCCTGGTCCATCGAGATGGCGCCCATCGGCACCGTATGCACGATTATTGCCACGGTCGATCGCATTGTTCAAAAACAGCCTCGTCCGCGCATGCAGGTGACCGAGGTATCGCTCGTTGATGACACGGGCGTGCTGCAGGTCGCCTTTTTCCGCCAGCCCTGGATTGCCCAGCAGCTTAAGCGGGGCGACCGCCTGGCCGTGATGGGCAAGGTTGAGTTTGCCTACGGCTTTAAGCAGATGGCCTCGCCACATTTTGAAAAGCTTGAGGATGGTCGTGCCGCGGGTACCATTTTGCCGGTCCACTACGTAAGTGACGGCGTGAGCCAGGCATGGATGCGTCGCATCGTGAGCAGTGCTCTTGAGCTCGTCGGTAATCCCTTTGATCCCATCCCGGCACCGCTGCGCGCAAAGCGCAAGCTCATGAGCAATGCCCGTGCGCTTCGTTCGATTCACTTTCCCTCGAGTATGGCCGAGCGCGACATTGCGCGCCGCCGTTTGGCCTATGAGGAGTGCCTGTACCTACAGCTCGCGCTGCGTCTGCGCAATGACGGCGGCTTGGTCGAGGTGGTTCCCTACGCCCATACCGCGGGCGAGCACCTGGCGGCGCTCAAAGAGGCCTTGCCGTTTTCGCTGAGCGACGAGCAGGAGGCCGCATTCCAAGACATCCTGCACGACATGTGCGATGGCAGGCGCGTGATGAACCGTCTGCTGCTGGGCGACGTCGGTACCGGCAAGACGGCCGTCGCCGCCTGCGCGCTGGCTGTCGCGGCCGATTCGGGAACTCAGTCCTGCGTTATGGCGCCTACGGGCGTGCTGGCTCGTCAGTATGCCGATAAGACCGGCCCCTTGCTCTCCCAGGCTGGCATGTCCTGGGCGCTCCTGACGGGTGCCACACCGGCGGCCGAGCGCGAGCAGATCCATGCCCAGCTGGAATCGGGCGAGCTCGACGTGCTCTTTGGTACCCATGCGGTCCTTTCGGATGACGTGGCGTTTAAGCACCTGTCGCTTGTCGTCATCGACGAGCAGCACCGCTTTGGTGTGGGCCAGCGCAACGCGCTGCGTGCCAAGGGACCGGGTGCCGACCTGCTCGTTATGACGGCCACGCCTATCCCGCGCACGTTGGCGCTCTCGGTCTATGGCGACCTGGACACGAGCATCATTCGCCATCGACCTGTTCCGGGGGCGGGCGTTACGACGCGCGTGCTCACCGAGTCGAGCCGCGACCTGGCCTACGGCGCCATCCGCGAGGCGCACGAAAAGGGCCAGCAGGCCTATGTGATCTGTCCCCTCGTGGAGCCGAGCGACTCGGCCGATGAGCTCGAAGACGTACCCGGTATCGCCCGCGACGACGAGGGCCGCGTGACCGTGCCTGTACCGCTGCACGATACGGCAACCGAGCTCGAACGGCTGCGCCTGGCGCTGCCGGGACTTACCATTGAGCGCCTTCACGGCCGCATGCCGGCGGGGGAGAAGGATTGCGTGATCGATGCCTTCAAGCGCGGAGAGATCGACGTGCTCGTCTCGACCACGGTGGTCGAGGTGGGCGTCGACGTGCCCAACGCCACCGTCATGGTCATCGAGAACGGTGAGCGCTTTGGCTTAGCGGCCCTGCACCAGCTGCGCGGTCGCGTGGGCCGCGGCAGCGTGTCGGGCACCTGCCTGGTCATGACGCATTCCAAGGGCAATGGCGGCGCCTCGGCGGCACAAGACCGTCTCCAGTCGCTCGAAAAGACCTCGGACGGCTTTACGCTCGCCCAGATGGACCTGCGTCTGCGCCACGAGGGCGAGATCCTGGGTTACCGTCAGCACGGCGGCGTGACCTTGCGCTTTGTGGACCTGGACGCCGACGAGGATCTTATCGAATGGGCCCATTTGGACGCGGTCGAGCTCTTGCGGTATGCTTGCAACCTTGACTCCGTGGCGACGCGCCCCTTGCGCGACGCGGTCGCCATGCGTTATCGACATATCTTTAAGGAGGTCAGCGGAGGATGAGAATCATCGGCGGTGAATGGCGCGGCCGCAAGATCGAAGAGCCGCGTGGGCGCGATGTCACCCGTCCCACGACCGATCGCGTGCGCGAGGCATGTGCATCCATGGTCATGTCGGCGTTCGATTTCGATTTGGACGAGGTCCGCGTGCTGGACGCCTTTGGCGGTTCCGGTGCCCTGGGAATCGAGATGCTCTCGCGTGGCGCCCGCTCGCTCACCACGTTCGAGATCGATCGCAATGCCGCCCGTCTGATCACCAAGAATATCGAGTCGCTGTGCCGCGACCGCTCGCGCTGGCGCGTCGTTACCGGCGATGTGCTGGCGAGCGTTTCGCGCGGCCGTGTGCCCGGCGGCCCCTTTGACCTGATCTTGCTCGATCCGCCCTATGCGTTTGGCGCCGAGCCGGTCGAGGAGCTGCTGCAAAATCTTTCCCAGCAGGGACTGCTGGTGCCCGGGGCCTTTGCCCTGTTTGAGCATGCCGCAACCGATACGGGCGCCCATCCGGGTGGTTTTGAGACTGTGCGAGAGAAGCGCTACGGCATTACCTCGGTTGACTTGCTGCGCTGGTTGGCCGAGGACGAGAACGACCATGGTGACGAGAACGAAAATGACGAGGATGTGCCATCGGAGGACACCCATGAATGACACCATCAACCGCGTAATCGTCCCGGGCACCTTCGATCCCATCACCTTTGGCCATATCGACGTGATTCGCCGTGCCCGCCGCATCTTTCCCAGCGTGATCGTCGCCGTGGCCGAATCACAGGGTAAAAACGGCGTGGGTACCACCTTTATGCTCGACGAGCGCGTGGCGCTGGCCCGCGAGGCCCTCGGCGATTTGGACGGCATCGAGGTACTGCCTTTCACTGGTCTGCTTGTCGACTTTGCACGTGAACAGGGGGCAGGTGCCGTTGTTAAGGGTCTGCGCGCCATGACCGACTTTGAGTACGAACTGCAGCAAGCCGACCTCAACTACCGCCTGGATAACGAGCTGGAGTCCATCTTTGTCATGAGTGCTCCGCAGTACGGCTATATCTCGAGCTCGGTGGTGCGCCAAATCGCGTCGCTTGGCAGCGACGTGTCGACGTTTGTGCCGCCCAACGTGGTCGAAGCGCTCAAGCATCGCTTTTCGTGACGTTTTTTATTGCCTGGTGGCATGTGGTAAACTAACACGATGATATGTTACCTATGAAAGGAGACCGGATGCCGGGCGAGAATTTTCCTGGCGACAGGATCGTGAGTCTTGTCGACGAGCTCGAGGGGCTCATCGAAGAGGCTAAGACGCCGTTCGGCAAGAACGCCCAGATGAAGGTTATCGACGCTGACGTCTTCTTTAACATCCTCGATGAGATCCGCATGAGCTATCCCGAGGAGTGGCAGAAGTCCCGCCGTATCCTCAAAGCTGTCTCTTATACACATCTCCGAGCCCACGAGACTCC
>USHS01000089.1 GCA_900554585.1 uncultured Collinsella sp. | reverse complement strand
GGGGCCGCAGGATTATCTCCTGCGGCCCCGCCTGACATGTGCGCGGATGTGTCCGCCAATCCGCGGCTGATGTTACGTGCCGTTACGCGATGGTTGCGGTGTAAGAGGCGACGTCCTCGTAGGAATCGGTCAGGTAGGCGTCGATGCCGATGGTCGTATTGACGAGGTCGTCAAGGCTGTCAAGCTCGCCGCTCGAGAACGTGAATTCCTCGGTGGCGTTGGTGCCGGGCATCAGGTGAGCCGAGAACCAGGGTTCCTTCATGGTGCCGTTGACGTTGGTCTTGCCGGAAGGAGCGTAGAAGGTCAGGTCCTTGTCGCTCTTGTTGGTGATGTTGACGACAAAGCCGATGTCGCCCCAGTCGTCCTTGAACTTCTCGGTGATGGTGATGGTGCACAGGCCGTCATCGGCGACGGTGACGGCGGGGGAGATTTCGATGCTCTGGACGTCGTCGTCTTCGACGGCCTCATCGATCTCCTCTTCCTTCTCGGCCGCCTCGCGATCCTTCTTCACCGTACCGGACAGGTCCTTGTCGGACTTGGTAAAGACAAGATTGCCGTCATCTTCTTCGAGGATGAGTTTGCCGTCCTTGAGCTTCATGTCATGCGACTCGTCTTCGGCGGTGATGGTTACGGTGGTGGCGTCCTTTGCCTCCCATTTCAGGTCGACAACCTCAAGGAACAGGTCGAGGGCGCCTGTACCGTCCTCATCGAGAATCAGGACGCAGTGGACACCCCAATCCTCGAGCATCTTCATGTACTCATCGGTCAGCTCTTCGCCCTCCACGGTTCCGCCCGAGAGTTCCCAGCTGCCGACGAAGTTGGCCTTGGGGTCTTTGCCGCCGCCGCTGCAGCCCGTCAGGGCAAAGGCGAGCGCCAAGATGCATGTCAGGAATGCGAGTACGGACTTTTTGAACGTTGTCTTCATGGTGTCCTCCTTTATCGAACGAAACCCATAGAAGCAAATGCGGGGGTGGCGGAACCCCCGCCAATTACCAGATAGAGGGGTTAGGGCCTGGGCGTTCCGCAGTTGCTGCAGAACTTGCCGCCGTTTTCGCTACCGCAGTTGGGGCAGAACCACTTGGCCGGTGCCGGGGCGGGTGCGGGGCTGCCGCACTCGGAGCAGAACTTGCCGGTGTTGGTGGCGCCACAGCTGCAGGTCCATGCGCCGGCCGCAGGTGCGGCAGCGGGTGCCGGTGCGGGGGTGGGAGCCGGAGCCGGCTGCGGGGCAGCCTGCTGCTGTGCCTGACCGGCGGCGAACAGCTGGCTAGCGTTCATGCCGCCCATGCCGCCTGCCATGCCCATGCCCATAAAGCCGGCCATCGCGCCGTTGGGGTTGGCCGCCGCGGCGCGCATCGCGTCGCTCTGGGCGCTGGCGATGTTGGCGGCTGCCATGGTGGGATCGCGCATAACTGCGGCCTTCTGCAGGTCCTTGATCATCTGCTCGTCTTCTTGCGAGGCGGCGATGGAGTTGACGCCAAAGCTCACAATCTCGACGCCACGTAGGTCGCGCCAGTCGGCGGAGAGGACCTCGTTGAGCGCGCGGGCGAGCTCGGTGGTGTGACCGGGGATAGCGCTGTAGCGGATGCCCATCTCCGAAATCTTGGCAAAGGCGGGCTGCAGGGCGGTGAGCAGCTCGGACTTAAGCTGGCTGTCGATCTTGTCGCGCGTGTAGCTATCGGTCACGTTGCCGCACACGTTGGTGTAGAACAGCAGCGGGTTGGTGATACGGTACGAATACTCTCCGTTGCAGCGAACGGAGATGTCGACGTCCAGGCCAATGTTGTTATCGACCACGCGGAAAGGCACGGGCGAGGCGGTGCCGTACTTGTTACCGATGATCTCCTTGGTGTTGATGAAGTAGACGCGCTGGTCCTTGCCTGCGTCGCCGCCAAAGGTAAAGCGGCTGCCGATATTGGCGAACGTCTCCTTGATGGAGTCGCCCAGGTTGCCGCTAAAGACGCTCGGCTCGCTGCCGGTGTCAAAGACAAACTCGCCGGGCTCCAGCGCGACCTCGATGATCTTGCCGTTTTGCACCACGAGCATGCCCTGGCCGTCGTTGACGGCGATGACGGAGCCGTTGGAGATGACGTTGTCCTCGCCGCGCGTGTTGGAGCTGCGGCCGCCGGTGCGCTTGCTGCCCTTGCAGGCCAAGACGTCAGCGGGCATCGATTCGCAATAGATAAATTCTTTCCACTGGTCGGCCATGACGCCGCCGGCAGCTCCCAATCCAGCTTTCAAGAGTCCCATGGTGATCTTCCTTTCTCGTCAAAGGCCGGGTGGTATTGGTCAGAATGGCTAATCGTCCTTGTTGTCCTTCATGACAACAGTGGTCTCGGTGTGGCTGAAGGTGTCGTGCTTCTCGGTCAGGTCGAGCTCGCCGCAGTAGCAGTCGGCGTGGGTGGCCTCGTTGGCCGTCTTGAGCTGGCCCACCAGCAGCACGTCTGCGATGATCACGATAATCAGCGGCGCGACGATGTTGATGAGGATACCCTCGACATCGAAGGTGAGGTAGTCCGGATTGAAGGCGTTCTCTCCCATAAAGAGGATCTGGGAGAGGACAAACCCGATCACAAAGAACAGCACCGAGGCGATGGCGAGCTTGGGCTTGGAGCAGGGGAGCTCGCCGACCATGCGACCGGTCTGGCCGTTCATGGCAAACAGGTAACTCTTGCCGTTCCACGAGGTGGAGAGCATCCACACGGGGAACAGGGCGTAGTCGCTGTCTTCCCAGGTGTAGTCGAGCTGCTTGCTTTCAACCGTGGCGTCGTCATACTCGTCGACGACGGTCTCGCGCAGGGCCGAAATCGTACTTTCTTCCATACGACGCTCGGCTCGCGCCTTGCAGGTTTCGCAATCCTCGTCGTAGCGGTTGGCGATGTAGCCGGGCATATAAGCGACCGAGAACGGGCGCAGCGCGTCGTAGTCAAACGGCTCGATGGCGTCCATATGACCGTCGGGCATCTTGGACGATCCGTCGACGGGCACGCGCTCAAACGAGATATTTCCCTTGCGGTAGGCATCGTAGTGGTCGGTGGTCGTGACGGTGCGGTCGGATTCTTCGGTTACGGTCTCGTTGGTCGCATCAAAGTACACTTCGCCGTCCACGCGGGCGCCGTAGAGCCAAAACGGTACGTAAACGCCTTGGACCTCGTCGATGTGGTTGCCGGTGACAAAGCTCTTGGGCAGCAGGATTTTGCCCTTGTAGTGGTCTTTGAGCGCGGCCATGACATCGTCGCGCCCGAGCTTAAACGGAATCACCAGGTCGGGTGAGAAGTCGCCCGAGAGCTGGCCGGGTGCCACGGCGGAGTTGCCGCAGTATGGGCAGGTGGTAACGGCGACGGTGCCGTCCGAGACCAGCTCGGCGCCGCACGACGAGCAGATGTAGCCGGCGTTTTGAGCCAGCTCCTGCACGGCATCGTCGGCGGCAGGTTTGGGAGCCGCGGCTGCGGCATCGGCTTTGGCATCTGCCTTGTCCTGGCGCTCGCGATAGAGGGCCTCGACTTCTTCGACTTCAAAGCGCGAATCGCAGTAGTCGCAGACGAGCTTTTGCTCGGCACTGGCAAAGTGAAGGGGGCCGCCACACGCGGGGCACTGATAGTTGACGCTCTCGAAGGCCATGATCGGTCCTTTCGCTGCCGGAGGCTATGCGCCGATGGCGCCGCCGCAGTATTCGCAGCGCCCGCTGGCATCGGGAATGGTGGTTGCACCGCAGAAGGGGCAGGTGACCGCGGTCTTGGGGGCCTTGGCGGCCACGACGCTGTCGCGCGTTTCCTGACGCAGCTGCACCAGCGCGTCGCGGACCTCGGTTGCCTGGCGCTTGGCCTCGCGGTATTCGATGGAACCGCGCTGATCGATGGTGGAGTCGTTCACGCGCAGGTTGATCTCGGTAAAGTACGGCGTGTTGACGTGGATGGTCAGGTTAAAGTCGTAATCCAGGTCGTAGCGCGGCGGATTGTAGCTCTCGCGTTCGCCGTCTTTTGTCTCGCGATAGATTTCGGTGCGGTGCTCGTCGATATCCATATCGCAGCCGAGTACCTGCGAGAACTCGATGATGTCGGGATTGGCGTCGCGCCAGCGGCTCTGCGAAGTGATGATCAGCAGGCCCGCGTCTTCGTCGAGCATGATGTTGGTGCGCCCGGCCGAGAGTGTGCGCGTGGGGTTGAACGACGCCAGGCGCTCGGCATTGGCCTCGCGGTAGGCGAGTTGCTCGCGGATATCGTCCGCGGTGCTGGAGCGATAGCCGTGGAAGTAGGGGGAGAGCTTGCCGGCACACTCTTTGCACAGGTAGCCTTCGCTGATCTTGGTCTTTCCCAAAAGTCCCAGCTCGGTACCGCAAATCGCGCACTCTTTCTTTTCGAACATCTTGTCAAAGAAGCCCATGGCTGCCTCCCATCAACAGGTAGCGTGTGTCACTTTTGATGATGGGGGAGTGCGCGATCTTTCACGATACCCAGACGGCTCAACGAGTCTCCACAACTGGGACACATGGCCCATTTTTACCTAGTCATTGGGGACGTACTTAAACGAGTGGTCTCTACGAGGGAGATGTCACGGGAACGATCCATCGCGGCGGTGCGCTCACGTTTATGGACGGCTGCCCGCTGGGAAAGCTCATGCGTGAGGCACTGGGGGTGCCGGTTGCCGTCAATAACGACGGTAAGTGCTGTGCGCTCGGTGAGTATGCGGCTGGCGCCCTGCGCGGGACGCGTTTTGGCGTGGTGCTCGCTATTGGCACGGGTATCGGCGGCGGCATCGTCATCGACGGCAAGGTCCTGCGCGGCGCGCACTGCTTTGCAGGCGAGTTCAGCTTCTTGCGCAACGATGTCACGACTGCCGCGAACATGGGAAACTCCTTTGCCGATTCGGGCGGTTGGCGTGCGCTCTGCGATGCTGCCGTTGCCGAGAAGGGCCTGCCTGAGGGTTCTCCGGTGGACGGCCGCCGCGTCTTTGAGTGGATCGCGGATGGCGACAAGGCGGTGCAGCGCGCGCTCGACCGCTACGCTCGCGCCTTTGACGGACAGCTCATCAACCTGCAGGCCGTGCTCGACCCCGAGGTCTTTGTGATCGCAGGCGGCATCTCGTGCCATCTCGAGCTCATCGATGCCCTGCGTGCGCAGATGCCGCTGGCCCTCGCGAGTTACGTAGGGACCCTTGCCGGCATTCCTGTGCCGCAGATAAAGGCGGCAGAGCTCGGCAACGACGCCAACCTTTACGGTGCTGTCCAGGAGGCCATGCGCCTGGTGTAGCGAGACCCAAACGAGGCTGTCGAAAAAGATAAAGGCCGGCGTGAACCGCCCGCATCGACGCCCTGCCTGCGCTAAACTGGAAGGCACGTACGCGATTACGAGAGGAGCCCGCATGGAGGCTTACAAGCAAGAGTTCATCAAGTTTATGGTTGAGTCCGACGTCCTTAAGTTCGGCAGCTTTACGCTCAAGAGCGGCCGTCAGTCTCCGTTCTTTATGAATGCCGGCGCTTACGTGACGGGCTATCAGCTCAAGAAGCTGGGCGAGTATTACGCCCAGGCCATCCACGATAACTTTGGCGACGATTTTGACGTGCTGTTTGGGCCGGCCTACAAGGGCATTCCGCTGGCCGTCGTGACCGCAATTGCCTACCACGAGCTGTACGGCAAGGAGGTCAAGTACTGCTGCGACCGCAAGGAGGCCAAGGACCACGGCGCCGACAAGGGCAACCTGCTGGGCTATGAGCCCCAGGACGGCGATCGCGTGGTCATGGTCGAGGATGTCACCACCAGCGGCAAGTCCATCGACGAGACCTATCCCAAGGTTAAGGCTGCTGCCGACGTCGAAATCAAGGGCCTGATCGTGTCCCTCAACCGCATGGAGGTCGGCAAGGGCGGCGTGACCACCGCGCAGAAGGAGATCGAGGCCAAGTACGGTTTCCCCGTCGCGAGCATCGTTTCCATGGCCGAGGTCGTCGAGACCCTCTACAACCACGAGATCGATGGCAAGGTCGTCATCGATGACGAGCTCAAGGCCGCCATCGACGCCTACTACGAGCAGTACGGAGCTCGGGAGTAGGTAGTTACGCGGGTTTACCAACCCGCGTAACCAGTTGACGC
>USHS01000088.1 GCA_900554585.1 uncultured Collinsella sp. | reverse complement strand
AACGGACCCCCAAAGCATCGACGCTTTTGAGATGCAATTTCCTGCGGTTTTGTCAGTCAAATCCTGCGGTTTTGATGCCTAAAAATGTCGATGCTTCGGGGGTCCAAAAACGGTCGTTCACTTCTCGGAAAAGTATTAGACCTCGCTATATTGGCGGCGTTCGCGAGCGGCAACCAGGGTGCAGCCTCCTAGCTCTTCTTTGCAGAAAGCATAAGGCTAATCCGCGACGCTTTCGCACACGGGCTCCAAGGCATCTTGCGCGATGGCAAGCTGCTCGGCGGCGCCGCCCAGGTTGCGCGCGAGATTGTTATCGCCGTTCTTGAGCAAGCGGCCGGCAGCTTGTGTGGCGAGCACGCTGGCTGGAGTTCCCTTTGGCGAAACACAATGTCGTTGATCATTTGGAGTGGCAGGATCAGCAGACATGCGACGAATGCCATGATGAGCGCAATCGCTGCGATCTTGCCATTCGTGAGCATTAGCAAATCGAAGGTGAATGGTTTCCCGAGAAGTGAACGACCTAATTTGGACCCGTGAAGCACCCACGTTTTCGACGCTAAAACCGCAGGATTTGAGCGACAAAACCGCAGGAAATGCCTCTCCAAAAGTGTCGATGCTTCGGGGATCCGATTTCACTCGTTCACTTCGCGGAAAACCATTCGCCTTCGTTGCGTGAGGCGACGGATGGAAGGGTGATTATCGTCAAGCTGCTACCTCTGCCTTGTGAATCATCTGGAGCACAAGGCATAATGCATGTAACAAGGGGGCGGTTCCTTTGTCACATCCGTTGATATGAGAGAAGAGTAGATGATTCTTTCGCTTGCCCCTATGGAGGGGATTACCGGGCATGTGTTCCGTCGCGTGCATGCGGAGTGTTTCGGTGCGCTCGATTGCTATTACACGCCTTTTTTGCCGCCGCCGCGGGTTGGCAACCGTTTTGGTGGCAAGGCGTTTAAGGAGATTGATCCTGCCAACAACCAGGGACTCAACGTGGTGCCTCAGCTGATGTCCAAGAACGCGGACGAGTTTGTGTGGGCGGCACAGGTGCTCGCTGACATGGGCTACCGCGAGGTCAATCTCAACCTTGGCTGCCCCTCGGGTACGGTTGTTGCCAAGGGCAAGGGCTCGGGTTTCTTGCGCAATCTCGACGAGCTCGAGGTGTTCTTGAGTGACGTGTGCGAACGTTCGCCGTTGCCGGTGTCGGTAAAAACCAGGCTGGGCCTGGAGAGCGATGACGAGTATGAGCGTGTGCTCGATCTGTATTGCCGTATGCCGTTGGCAGAGCTGATCGTGCACCCGCGCGTGCAAAGGGACCGCTATACGGGATCGCCGCGCAAGGAGTTTTACGGCGAGACGCTGGAGCGCGCGCCGTTTCCGGTGGCCTACAACGGCGACATTTTCGATCTTGAGGATATGGGCGCGCTGGTGGAGGACTATCCCGGTACACGCCATGTGATGCTGGGGCGTGGTTTGCTTGCGAACCCCGCGCTGGCCCGCATGGTCAAGGACGGCCCTGCTGCAACGGCCGCCGAACTGCAGCGTTTCCACGACACGCTGTTTGCGGCCTATGCAGAAGAGATTGGTGGTAACGCAGTCTTTCGCATGAAGGAGTGGTGGTTCTACGCCAAGTGCGCTTTCGCCGACCCCGCTATCGTTCATAAGCTCGTACGCAAGACCAAAAAGGTCGACGAATACCGCGCCGCCGTCGAGCGCGTCTTTCGCGAGCAGCCACTTGCACCCATAGCCCGCTTCCACGGCTAGTTAGTCGTTGGGGGCGTTCTTTAACGACTGGTCATTTAAGAACGTCCCCGATGACTACCCACAAAAAGCTGTACGCCAGCATCCAAAGATGTCGGAAAATGTCGACTTTGGATGCTGGTGTACATGCTTAGGCCGTATGGGGTGGGGCCTTGGACGGACGGGATGCGCGTGCTAGAGCAGGTTCTTCCGTATCCACGCGATGATGTCACTCGATTCGTAGAGCGGCTTGCCGTCGATGAACAGGCAGGGAACCTGGCGTTTTCCGCCGACGGCGATAAGAGTCTGCTCGGCATCGGAATCGGTCGAGATGTTGCGCTCGGGAATGGTCACGCCGTTATCGGCAAGGAAACGCTTGACCTTTATGCAATACGGGCAGCCGGTCATAACGTACAGCGCGAGCTCATGATTAGTAGCCATAGGCCTCCAATCGGTTGCGGTTTTGATTGAAATACCCAAAGCCGCCGCGGTCTATGCGCGCGTCAACGACGACTCGATCGCCTGGACCAGAAACGCCGTGGCTCCGGTGCCGCAGGGCTTGTCGTAGTAGTCAACAAAGCGCTGGTCGGCAAGATAACCGTGGGCGAGACCCAGGTACGCTTCGTTCTGGGGTTCGCGTCCCCAGTTGAGAGCAATCCAGCGACGATGCATCGCGACAAGCTTGCGAGCCTCGCTTCCATCCGCATCGCCGTCGCCCATGGCAATCGAGAGTTGACCCAGAATAGCGCGTTCAAGTTCCTTCATGTCGTTCCATGTCTGAGGGTCCATGTCCAATAACGTTTCGTTTGCTGCATCGATAGCCTCATCGCCATAGCGCGCCCGCGCTTCGGCGCCGTAGTGCTCCTCGTTTTCCTGCACGGCGCGCCAGCGCTCCAATTGCGGCAGGACGGCGCCCATGAGCGAGACGGCTTCGTCGAGCGACATGCTGGTGTTTTGTGCCAGCCGCGGGGCACAGTCCTCGATCATCGCCTCCATGGTGGTCTCGTAGGTGTACTGGCCGTGGTCGTAGCACCACTTGCAGTAATGATCGGTCGCGGCGCCCGTGGCATCGGTACCGCAGTCGTCGGGCGTGAGTATCATGCCGCAGCTCTGGCAATAGTGCTCGGGCATTTCGAGCAGGTGAGACAGGGGCTCGTCGGTTACGGCGGCGATGAGCTTCATCATGTCGATGCCCGGTGTGACCTCGCCGCGTTCCCAACGGCTGACGGCTTGGCGTGTGACGAAGAGCTTGGCGGCGAGCTGCTCCTGGGTAAGGTGATGGGCGCGACGGACAGCGATGAGCTTTTCTGCAAAGGCCATGGCGGCTCCTTTCTGCTGGTTGATGGCTTAAGCATACGCGGCAGCAGGTGCCCTTCCAAGCAACCGTTGGTTGCACGACGGGGAACCGCGGCGAAGAATTGCGCGCAACGCACCACGCCCCATGCCGTACAATGACCGGCATGGAACCTATTGCACACATACATACCGACCTGCCGCAGAAGTTTGGCATTCCGCGCAACAGCTTTTTGGCGCCCCATCTGCAGGGACGCATTGTCTTTGAGCCGGAATTTGCCTCCAACGCAGCAGTTGAGGGTCTGGATTCCTTCTCTCACCTATGGCTGCTCTGGCGCTTCGAAAACGGAACGCCCGGCGGCACGGCTAAGGATATTGCCGCCGACGCTAAAACACAGGACAGGTCCGGCACTAATGCCAAGTGGTCGAAGACCGTGCGCCCGCCGCGTCTGGGCGGAGCCGAACGTGTGGGTGTCTTTGCCACGCGCAGTCCGTTTCGCCCTAATCCCATCGGGCTCACCTGCGTTAAGCTCGACCGCGTGGAGCTTACCGACGACGGCCCCATCATCCATGTGCTGGGGGCCGATCTGCGCGACGGCACGCCCATCTACGATATCAAGCCCTACATCCCGTTTGCGGACTGCCACCCGGATGCGACCGGCGGCTGGATTGAGGGTGCTCCGTGGCAAGAGCTCGATGTTGAGTTTCCACAAGCGCTGCAGGATATGGTCCCGCCCGCAAAGCTCCCCGGCTTGGTCGAGGTCCTTTGCCAAGATCCGCGCCGCGCGGGCAGCAAGCACGAGCCAAACCGCGTTTACCACTTAGCTTATGCTGGGCTCGACATATCTTTTACGGTCGATAAAACCCAGCTAACCGTAGTCGCCGTCAACGACGCGCAAGACTAACCAGCCATTCGTCTGAACCCGTCAAATTAAGCGCCAAACCCCATGTCAAAATCGCCCATGCTGGTGGACAATAACGCCTACCAAAATAGTCCGCTTTGCATGGGAGCTCAGCATGAAATACGACTTTAGCTCGCTTATCGACCGCCACGGCATGGATGCCATCGCCGTTGACTCTTGGGGCGAGATCCCCGGTATGGCTCCGAACGCACCCGACGAGGGCTTCGACCGCATTCCCATGTGGGTGGCCGACATGAACTTCGCCACGGTGCCCACGGTTCAGGAGTACATCATCAAGCGCGCTCAGCACCCCATGTTTGGCTACTTCAATCCGCGTCCCGAGTACTTCGACCGCATCATCGAATGGCAGAGCCGTCGCAATGGCGTTGAGGGCTTGGCACCGGAGCATATCGGCTACGAAAACGGCGTGCTGGGCGGTGTCGTGTCGACGCTACGCGCGTATGTCCAGCCGGGCGATGCGGTGCTGGTCCATAGCCCCACCTACATCGGCTTTACCAAATCCATCGAAGCCGCGGGCTATCGTATTGTCCACAGCCCGCTTAAGCTCGACGATCAAGGCGTGTGGCGTATGGACTTTGAGGACATGGAGTACAAGCTCGCCCAAAACCACATCCATGCCGCGGTGTTCTGCTCGCCGCACAATCCCTGCGGCCGCGTATGGGAGCGCGACGAGATCGAGCGCGCCATGGACATCTATCGCCAGCACGATTGCGTGGTGATCTCGGACGAGATTTGGTCCGATATCATCCTGCCGGGGCACAAGCATATCCCGACGCAGTCGGTGAGCGAGGATGCCCGCATGCGTACGGTTGCCCTCTACGCGCCCAGCAAGACGTTCAACCTGGCGGGCCTGGTCGGCAGCTACCACATTGTCTACAACGAGACGCTGCGTGACCGCATGTGCGCCGTGTCCGACAAGACTCACTACAACGAGATGAATGTCCTCTCCATGCATGCGCTTATCGGTGCCTATCAGCCGCTGGGCTACGAGTGGGTGGACGAGCTCAACCAGGTGCTTGCCGGCAATATCGAGTACTTCTGCACGTATGCAGAAAAGCACTGGAAGGGCGTCGCGTTTTCACGTCCGCAGGGCACGTACATGGTGTTTCTGGACTGCACCGAGTGGTGCCGCGAGCATGGCCGCGATATTCAGTGGTTGCTCGACGAGGGGGCGCGCGTGGGCGTGGGGTATCAGGACGGCCGCCCGTTCCACGGGCCCTGCCACATTCGCGTGAATCTGGCGCTGCCGCTTTCGCACGTGAGGGAAGCGTGCGACCGCCTGGACCGCTACGTTTTTAATGCACGGTAAGCGCGCACTGCATGCGGAGCCTTCTGCCAAGTCGGCTAGAAGGCCCCGTGTGGTAAGGCATCTGTAACCATTGGGCGCAGACCTGCTGCGGAGGTTTATTTTTCTTGAATCTGCTTACCGCAGAGATGCTCAATCGTAATCTCGTAGAGCTGGACGCCCTTAATGTCCTTGGCGATTTCCTCTTCGACTTCCTCGGCAGAAGGGTAGTACTTAAGGGCGAGCTGGCGGACTTTGTCCTCGATAAACGCGGTGGTGTCATTCGCCAGGCGACAACGGCCAAAGACGACGGTGCTCATAACGTAGGGAGCCCAGTCGCCGTCCTGGTACCACTCGTTTCCGTAAACGGTAAAGCAGACCTTGTCATCGCGCTTGAGTGCGTCGACCTTGTGGCCAGCCTTGGCGCCATGGAAATAAATCTTGTCGTGCTCGGCGTCAAAGAAGTAGTTGACGGGAATGGCGTACGGGTAGCCATCGTCGCCGTTGACGGCAAAGACGCCGCGCTTGCAGGTAGCGAGCAGTTCGCGCGCTTCCTCGTCGGTGATGGCGCGTTTCTTTCGACGTAAGGGCCTAAACATCGTTGGCTTCCTTTCTGGTCGTGCGTGGTGGTTGAGCACAAACTATAGCGAAACGGATCCGTTTTTCTTGATGCGGGCGAGTATGTTTTTGAGCTTGTTAAAGTCGAGCGGTTTGGACAGATGGGCGTTCATGCCGGCATCGTGTGCCGCCTTGGCGTCCTCGGCAAAGGCGTTGGCGGTGAGCGCGATGATGGGGATATCGGCTGCATCGACCTTCTCGCTCAGACGAATCGCGCGGGTTGCCTCATAGCCGTCCATGCCCGGCATCATGA
>USHS01000087.1 GCA_900554585.1 uncultured Collinsella sp. | reverse complement strand
GCGAGCGCATCTCCCTTGGTCTCAAGCAGACCACCGAGGATCCGTGGCGCGCACTGGTCAAGAAGTACCCCGTCGGCGCTATCGTCGAGGGCACTGTGACCAAGCTTGTCCCGTTCGGCGCTTTCGTCGACCTGGGCGAGGGCATCGAGGGCCTGGTGCACATCTCCGAGATGGCCAACAAGCACGTCGATCAGCCTTCTCAGGTCACCCACGTGGGCGACAAGGTTCAGGTCAAGGTCATGGAGATCGACCTCGACCGTCGTCGTATCTCCCTGTCCATGAAGTCCGCTGCTGAGACTCTGGGCGTCGAGATCGAGGTTACCCTGCTGCCTTCCGAGAAGAAGGACGAGGAGACCAACGCCGAGTAAATCGGTTTGACGATCACTTGTTTTAAGGGATCCGTCCGCAATGGACGGGTCCCTTTTTGCATTTGCTGCTGATGCGCGATACTGCCCGGGCGCAATGCTGCCCGGGCTGTCCACGGGCTATTGGATTGTCGGTGCATGAAAAATGCCGACATCCCGCCTCGGGGAGGAGGCGGGAACGCACCGAGTAGACGGAGGGGTGCGGAGCGCGGTCGCGTCTCGACTGACGACGTTGCCCATCGACGACCCTATTGTACTGTATAGCGTGGTTCTTGGTTTATCGTGTCGAACGCTTGTGTTGTGCCATTGCTTGCGGCAACGGTGTGCTACACTCTTGCACTGCTGAGTGGGCCAGACGGTCGCGCGATGTGCTGCTTGCAGCACGCGTGAGGAAAGTCCGGGCTCCAGAGGGCGGGATGCCGGCTAACGGCCGGGCGGAGTGATCCGACGGAAAGCGCCGCAGAAAAGAAGACTCCCACCTGCGCCGCAAGGCGTAAAGGGAAAAGCTGAAACGGTGGTGTAAGAGACCACCAGCGTCGTGGCAACACGGCGGCTTGGCAAGCCCCATCCGGAGCAAGCGCGAATAGGAACGCTATGGGCCGGCCCGGTCCGCGTTCGGGTAGCGTGCGTGGAGCTGCACGGTAACGTGCAGACAAGATAAATGATCGTTCACGACAGAACCCGGCTTATAGGCCCACTTGGCATTTTTGTTACCCTGACAATCGGTACGGCCTTTGCCGTATTATTGAGGCTGTTTGTTGCCGCGCTTAGTTTTGTTGAGGGGCTTTGTTGGACAGCTATTTTACTTTGCAATCGAATATTGAGGCTTCGGGCGAGTTTGTGGACCGTAAGAGCCGGTTTATTGCCCAGCTGGTCCATATTGAGTCCGAGGATGAGGCGAATGCCTTTATCGAGATGGTTCGCAAGCGTCATTATGACGCTCGGCATAATGTTCCCGCGTGGATTTTGGTCGATGGACGCGAGCGCCAGAGCGATGATGGTGAGCCGAGCCGCACGAGCGGTATGCCGACGCTCGAGGTGCTGCGTGGCGCGGGGCTCAAAAATGTTTGCTGCGTGGTGACGCGCTATTTTGGTGGCACGCTGTTGGGGCCTGGTGGCTTGGTGCGCGCCTATACCGCGGCGACGCAGGCGGCGGTGGCCGCGGCTCAGGAGGCAGGGCAGATCGTTGAGATGACAAGCGTCGTGCCGGTTGACGTGCATGTGACCTATCCGCAGTATGAGCAGGTGCTTCGTTTGGCGCAGGATTCGGGTGCCAAGGTTTCGGATACCGATTTCGCGGATGCCGTGACACTTCACTTGGTGTTTAAGGCGGGGGAGCAGGAGCCATTTTGCGCCAAGATGCGCGAGCTTATGGCGGGACGCGAGGAGATCGAGGTCGGCGCTCCCGAATTTGCCGAGTTCTGACGGCGACGGCCGGCGTGCTTTTGGATGGATCCCAAGCGCGCCGGCCGTCGTTTTATGTTGATGCCGTCTACTCGGCGAGCTGCTTTAGCACATCGCAGGCGATCTCGATGGCATCGTCGATGCAACCGGGGCAGCTGCGGAGCGGACCCTTATCCGATCCGATGCCCTTGAGCGTGCCGCAGACGGTCGTCGTGTTCTTCTCGCCAAAACGCTTGGCGATTTCGCGCGACAGCTTGTAGGTCCGGCCCTTGGTCTTGGGGTTTTCCATGCCGTCGCTCATCACGAAGCCCATGATGGCCACGGCGCCCGAGATGGCGCCGCAGGTTTCGGTCATGCCGCCCATGCCGGCGCCAAAGCCCTCGGTGAGGGTAAAGGCGACCTGGGGGTCGAGCCCGACGGCGGGCGCGAGCGTGCAGGCGACGGCCTGTGCGCAGTTAAAACCACGGGCGTGGTATTCGGCAGCCTGTGCCTGACAGGCGTTGATGTCGAGCTGGGCCGTATCGATTTGCTTCATCGTTGTCTCCTTGGTCACGGTGTACCCGCCTATGGTACCCGTGCCGGTACATGTAACCATCGAGAGCTCCATCTATGCCTCATTTCTATCTATCGAACAAATGCCTAAGGTTGAGACAAACACCCTTGATGCATTTGTCTCATAACCTACCTTGGGGATGGGTTGAGAGGGGTGCAGGGTAGCGGTATCGTGAACCGAATAAAACTAAAACCCAGGCAAGGGAGCTAGATATGAGCGAGCAGACTATCGGTACCACATGTGTTCAGGGCGGCTATCGCCCGGGCGACGCGGAGCCGCGCCAGGTGCCCATCTACCAGTCCACCACGTGGAAGTACGACACGTCCGAGCACATGGGCAAGCTGTTTGACCTGGAGGAGTCGGGTTACTTCTACAGCCGTCTACAGAACCCCACGTGCGATCTGGTTGCCGCCAAGATCTGCGAGATGGAGGGCGGCACTGCCGCTATGCTCACGAGCTCGGGTATGGCTGCGAACTTCCTCGCGATCTTTAACGTGGCCGGTGCCGGCGATCACGTGGTCGCGAGCTCTGCCATCTACGGCGGTACCTATAACCTGCTCGCCCATACCATGGAGCGCATGGGTTTGACCTGCACCTTCGTTGCCCCCGACTGCACTGATGAAGAGCTCGAGGCGGCCTTTCAACCCAATACCAAGCTCGTCTTTGGCGAGACGATCGCCAACCCCGCCCTTGCCGTGCTCGATATTGAGCGCTTTGCCAAGGCCGCACATGACCACGGCGTGCCGCTGATGGTCGACAACACCTTCCCGACACCCGTAATGTGCCGTCCCTTTGAGTGGGGTGCCGACATCGTCACGCACTCCACCACCAAGTACATGGATGGACATGCTGCCTACCTGGGTGGCGTAATCGTCGATCACGGCCAGTTTGACTGGATGGCCCATGCGGACAAGTTCCCGGGTCTCACCACGCCCGACGAGAGCTACCACGGCGTGACCTATGCCGAGAAGTTCGGTCGCGAGGGTGCCTTCATTACCAAGGCCACCGCGCAGCTCATGCGCGACCTTGGCCCCATGCAGAACCCGCAGGCGGCGTTCTTCCTGAACAGCTCGCTCGAGAGCCTCCATGTGCGCATGCCGCGTCATTGTGAGAACGGCCTGGCCGTTGCCAAGTTCCTGCAGAGCCATCCCAAGGTGCGCTTCGTGAGCTATCCGGGCCTGGAGGGCGACAAGTACTATGACCTGGCTCAGAAGTACATGCCCAACGGTACCTGCGGTGTTGTGAGCTTTGGCTTTAACGGTGGTCGTGCGGCGGCCGAGACCTTTATGAAGAGCCTCAAGCTCGCCCAGATCGCCACACACGTGGCCGACGCACGCACTTGCTGCCTGCATCCCGCTAATGCCACACATCGCCAGATGAACGATGAGGAGCTCATCGCCTGTGGCATCTCCGCCGACATGGTGCGCCTGTCGTGCGGCCTCGAGGACACGGCCGATCTGATTGCCGACCTTGAGCAGGCGCTCGAGCAGTGCTAGGCTAGCGTGCGTGCGAGGCGTGGGACGGCTTTTCGGCTGACGACGTCCTCATAGTTCCGATTCCGTAGGCGGGACCCCGATCGTGTCCGTTTGTAGGCGATTGGGGTCCCGTTTTTGCGTTGCACGATAGAAAGGATATACATGGAGAAAACTGCCGAGCAGCTGCGCCGCGAACACATTGCCCTAGAGGGCGACACCCACGGTAAGAATAAATGGGCGATTCTGTTCACCGTGCTCGTCATGACCTTTATGGCGTGTCTGGATGCGAGCATCGTGACGGTGGCGCTCCCAATGATGCAAAAGGAGCTGGGGGTGGGTCTCGACCGCATTCAGCTCGTGAGCTCGGTGTATCTGCTCGCGACGTGCGTCGCCATGCTGCCGTTTGGCCGCTTGGGCGATGTGCGCGGCAAGGTGAATGTGTTCCAGCTTGGTGTAATCGTCTTTACGGGCGGCTCGTTGCTTTGCGGGCTTTCGGCTTCGCTCGAGGTGCTTATCTTGGCGCGTTTCGTGCAGGGCATTGGCTGTGCCGCCGCGATGGCCAACAATATGGGCATCATCACCGAGTCGTTTCCGGCGCGTGAGCGCGGCCGTGCCATGGGCATTCTGGCGACCTTTGTGGCTCTTGGCATGATGTGCGGCCCCGTGCTCGGCGGCGTGCTGGTGGCGAGCTTTCCCTGGGAGAGCATCTTCCTTATCAATCTGCCCATTGGCGTAATCTCGTTTATCGTGGGACTCTATACGCTGCCGCATGTGAAGCCGGAGGCTGGCGAACGCCCTATGCCGTTGACAGAGGCGGCGCGTCGCTGCTTTGCGAGCTCGGCTTTCACGATTAACCTGGCTTGCATGCTTATCGTGTTCGTGGGTATCGGTGCCTCCGAGTTTGTGCTGCCGTTCTACTTTCAGGATGCCCACGGCTTTAGCTCCGATATCTCCGGCCTGTTGTTTTTGGCGATGCCGGTCGTGAATGCCTTTGTGGGCCCGCTTTCGGGCTCGGTGTCCGACCGTGTTGGTTGTGAAGCGCCCACGGCCGTTGGCCTGGGCGTGTACGTGTGCGGTCTCTTTGCGGTGAGCACGCTTGACGAGCACTCTCCCATCTTGATGATTGTGTGCTGCGTCGCGTTTATGTCGTGCGGCACGTCGATCTTCCAGAGTCCCAATAATTCGCTGTATATGGGTTCGGCTCCGCGTGAGGCGCTTGGCTTTGCGGGCAGCTTGAGCAGCTTGGCGCGCTATGCGGGCATAGCGCTGGGTATTACGGCGTCCTCGCGCATCCTGTATGGACAGACGAGCGCGGCGATGGGCAAGACGGTCACGAGCTATGTGGCGGGTCGTCCGGACGTGTTCCTCTTTGGCTTTCGTTTGGTATTCTACGTGCTGATGGCCGTTGCTACCGTGGGCTTTGCGCTCACATTGGTACGTTTGGTGAGGACGCGCACCCGGCATTAGCGTGTTGGGAGGCTGTCTGCCACGAATCGGGCCTATCTACTGGTCTTGCAGCTTTATAGTGCGATGCGGCTTGTGGGGCGGGCGGGGGTAGGTCCGTGGTAGACTATCGAACAACGTTTATTAATCGCGCGGTATCGTTGCCGCGAGAAGGGGTTGCGCCATGCAGGAGCTTGAGGATCGTATTCGCCATGACGGCATCGTAAAGGCCGGTAACGTCCTTAAGGTTGATGCCTTCCTCAACCACCAGTGCGACGTTGAGCTGTTCGACCACATGGGTGCCGAGTGGGCCCGTCTGTTCGAGGGTGTCGAGATCAACAAGATCCTGACGATCGAGGCTTCGGGCATTGGTATGGCCTGCATTGCAGCCCAGCATTTTGGCGGCGTGCCGGTGGTCTTTGCCAAGAAGGCACAGTCCATCAACCTCGACGGCGAGCAGTATGCCACGACCATCTATTCCTTTACCAAGCAGAAGGAGTACCCGGTCATCGTTGGCAAGCGCTTCCTGTCCGAGGGCGACAAGGTCCTGATTATCGACGACTTCCTGGCCAACGGCTGCGCGCTCGAGGGTCTTATCAAGATCTGCGAGGCCGCAGGTGCCGAGGTATCCGGCATTGGCATTGCGGTGGAGAAGGGCTTCCAGGGCGGTGGCGATAAGCTCCGCGAGCGCGGCTTCCGCGTTGAGAGCCTAGCCCGCATCGCCGATATGGACTGCGATACCGGCGAGATCACCTTCGCCTAAGCGCGCAACACAAGCGATTGGTATGCGATGTGACAAAGGGACTTTCCCTTTGTCACATTTTTTATGAGGGGAGGTGTTGATATGGATGAGAACAAGATGGGATGGCGCGAGTATGCGCGCTATGCCGAGATGTCGGTC
>USHS01000086.1 GCA_900554585.1 uncultured Collinsella sp. | reverse complement strand
AGTCTCGTGGGCTCGGAGATGTGTATAAGAGACAGCTCTATCGCAATGCCGCCGGCAACATCCGGTTTGGCTCGGATGCCATTCGTGCCCTGGGCATGCTTCCCGAGTCCTGTACGCTCGATTACGAAGAGGGCGAGGAGCCGACGTTCGAGACCACGCCCCGGCCCGATACGGTCGTGGCTGCGCAGCCCGATGAGGCCAATGCCATCGAGACGGAAGCCGATACGGAGACTGCTATCGATTCCGCAGCCGGTCTGGACGTCATGGCGCCTGCCCCGGCGCCCGAGGAGCTCGATAATACCGAGGACGACTACGATGCGTATCCGCAGCATGTGTCCTACGAGAGCGACACCGATTTTTCTGCCGAGCTTCCGGTGACGACGCCCCATGCCGATATCGCTTCCGCGTTTTCTTCGATCGGTGCCAGCGCCTCCCATTTCTTTAAGGGGGCATTCGAAAAGGGCAAGAAACTCGTTGACGACTTTGAGGAAAAGCGTGCCGCTGCCCGCGAGACAGCCGCGCGCGAGGCTGCAGCCAAGCAACAGGCGGCCGAGGCCGAGCGCGAGCGCGCGGCACAGGAATTTGAGCAAAACGCCGCCGAGCAGCCGGTATCTGTTGATGTTGCCGACGCCACGACGTCTTTCGAGGCGCCGCAGCCTTCGCCTGCGGATGTTGCCGGGGAGACGGCGACTTTCGAAACCCAACAGCCGGTCGACAGCACTGTGTCGTTTGATGCCACGATGACGTTTGAGAAGCAGGGCACCGCTATCGCCGAGCCCCTTTCCGCTCCTGTCGAGGACGAGCCCGCTGCGCCCGATACGGTCGAGGATCAATCTGTGGCGGAACAGGTCGCTGCGGACAGCTCCGAGCGAGAGCCTGAACCCGTGGCCCCCGAAGCTCCGCAGGCGGATGAGTCGAGGCCCTACTCTACGCAGATTTTCACCATGCCCGCGCCGAGTGATCCCGGCGCCACGGTTGCCAATGCTGCTCCGTCGCAGGCCGAGACGGTCGATGCTCTGATGGCTCAAATCTCGTCTCAGGCGTCGCCGCGCCCGAACATGAACGTTCCCGACCCGGCATCCGCGCCGGCTCCCATGCCCTCTGCGTCTCCGCTGGCCTCGGTCCCCGATCCCTCGATGCCTTCGATGCAGCAGGCCAATGTCGCCTCGCGCACCTCGCTGTTCGACCTTCCCGACCCTTCGGCTCAGGTTAACGATCCCTTCGCGACGGCACAGGGTCCCGAGCCCACATCGGCTCCGGTTGTTCCCCCCATGCCGGTCACCTCGGATGTTCAGCCGCTTGAGACTATCTCGGCTCCTGCCGCTCCGGCCGCCAAGCCGCAAAAGCGCGGCTTGGGCGGTCTGTTCGGTCGCAAAAAGAAAAACGAGCAGGACAGCATGAGCGATTGGCTTGGCGTCGAGGATGATTACGACGCCAAGAAGTCTGGTCGCGGTATCGGCTCGTGGGATAACTTCGAGGATGACGACGACGGCTGGAAGGGTGGCGCCACGTCTTCCGATGGAGCTTCCGCCGAGGATATGCTCGCTGCCGTTGCCTCCATGGGTGATGATGAGCTGCTTGGCCACGACATCTGGTTTGTGGCTACAGGCGCTTCCGATTGCGACGGCGCCGGCATGAAGGCGTTCCTGGCCGCGCATCGCGACAAGCTCCGCGGCGTGTTCTTTATCAACCTTGAGTCCATTGGTGCCGGTAGGCTTTCGGTCGTGACGGTCGAGGGCGAGCAGCAGTTGCTCAAGGGTGACCGACGCATCATGAACTTGGTCAACAAGGTGTGCAAGTCGTTCCATGTCGATTGCGGTGCATTTGAGATGCCCTATGCCAAGACCGATGCCTATGCTGCTCTCGAGGCAAGCCGACGCGCCCTTACCATTGCCGGCGTCGACGGCCCACGTTTGGCATGCGCTCACACTGAGGACGATCTGCCGTACAACGTCAATCCGACAAATATCGCTACGGTGTCCGAGGTCGTGACCGAGGTCATTCGTCGTTCGTAGGTTGACCTATAAGGAGTCTGCGTGTTTTCGTACATCAAGCGCCACTGGCCCGTCTATCTCATCTTGGTCCTGATCGCCATTGCCCTTGGTTTCGGGGCCGCGTATATCGTGGGTGTTAAAGGCTCAACGCCTGAGTCCACGATTAGCGAAGAAGTGGAGCACGAGCAGAGTTTGGGAGCCGATGGCATCTCCAGGTCCGAACAAGCGCTCATCGACGGTGGGTCTGCATCTGGGGAATAGCCATTTCGCCACGAACGAATAAGAGGCGAGCCGGGAGACGGGCTCGCCTCTTTTTTATTGCGTCAGCGACGTTTTGACGCCAACTTTAGATGGGCAAACCAGATTGTCGCGGCGCCGGAGGTCACGAAGGCGGTGAGGCAGGCGGCAATGGGAAGGGAGCCCGTTGCCGGTAAATCTTGCGGCATGACGCATCGCTGGATGACGCGATCCTCGTCATGTGATTCAAGGTTGCTACCGCCGCCATTGCGACAGAGGTCAACGCGAGCGCTGTTGGCGAGTGCGGTCTGAGGCGTGTAAGACGATGCGGCCTGCATATGGATGACGGCACCGTGAATATCCGAGTCAAGGACGGCGCTCACATCATCAAGGTCGTCATGCTCGTCTTTGAGGTCCTCTCGGGTCCAAGATTCTGCAGCGCCTCTTGTCGTGAAGTCGGCCGATACGGCCCCGTACTCAAGACGAATGCCCGTGACGGCGGTATCGTCCAAAAGAGCGAGCTCTTTTGCCTCGAGGGTGACCGACTCCGTTGTTGGGATATCGGCTTTCCAAAGATGCCAATCGCCGTAATCGACCATGCGCAAATCGTCACCTAGGAGCTTTTTGACCTCGTCCGTTTCGAGCCAGGGGTTGTCATGCCCGTCGCTGAGCGTTGCATTGGCCTGTTCGCCCGTATCGATACTTCCCACTGGAGACGTTCGATACCACACGTTGCAAAGACCGTCGATGTCCCCGGTCGCGACAGGGGTTTCGATGGCGATGAGTTTGGCAGTGCCTTCCTTGGCGCATTCGAGATCGTCAGTGATGGTGAATTCATCAACCCAGGTATTCGACTCATTTTTAGCATCGAGCGTATAAGAGAAGGAGCCGTCCGCATCGGATTGTGCCACGGCTCGGTTTTTGCCATCGCCGTTGGCGACGAGACCCTTACCGATAGGGCGGGCGATCTCTTGCCGCTTGTCGACTTTGCCCTCGATCTCGATGGGTGCGTCCTTCATGGCTACCGTCTGCACTTCTCCTGTGGCCTTAATTTCAAACGTCATGTCTTCGGCAAGGTCGTAAGTGCGCGGGGGCATCACTTCGCGCAGGGTGTAGGTGCCGGGCAAAAGATGCTCGATGCGATGCGGTTTGTCAGAGGAGGTCCAAGCGTCTATTTCGGTTCCGTCGGCACCGTGGAGGGAGAGCCGGGCGCCATCTACTTCTTGTTTGCCGGTCAAATCGACTTTGGAGATGTCGATTTTGGTGTAGTCGTTAGAAACGTCGAGGTGCGCATCGATCACGGATGTTTCCTGACCGGCATACGACAGCTCGACGGTGTGGACGATTTGGTCGAGCAGGTAACCTTCGGGTGCCTGCACCTCGATTACCTCATAGGTGGCGGTTCCGCACCCCAGTGAAAGATGATTTGCGCACGCAAGTCCCCGTTCGTCGGTCGTGATGGTGGCGACAGTCTCGCCGTCCAGGGCAGCAATGCTGCCGTCGGGGCGCACGATATCGCCCGCGGCACGGATATCAAAAACAGCACCGGCAAGGGCGCGCCCACCTACGGCATCGTTCTTGACGATCTCGATGCTTCCTGTTGCCGCGTCGTCGTAAAACGAGGCGACCGCGACGGGCGTTAAGTTCATGTCGGCGGGAATCGTTATCTCCAGATCTTCGCCAACAAGATACGGTTCCTTGGCGGAAGTCTCTCGTATGTAATACGTGCCCGGGTTAAGCGATTCGGGCAGGGTGACGGTGCCGGTTTCATCGGTCGTAAAGGTATTCATAACGGTATGGGCGGGATGCCAGGATGTTTGCGAAATGGGCTCACGGTCGCCATTGAGCAACTGAAAGGTGAACCCGGCACGTGGTACAGCGTTGCCGGTCTGAGCATCGCGCTTCACGATTTGAAGATGTGTCGACAGGGCGTGGTTGTCTACGATGTACTGAAGCTCTGCGCCGTCCGTGATCTGCTCTGCCGTGATAGTCCATTCCCCTGCCTGCTTAAAGCCGTCGGGCACAGTGTCGACAACCTCACGAATGGTGTAGCCGGCACGATCATACGGTATGGTTCCGCTGACGCCATCGGGGCGCTCTCCTGCGCCAAACCATGCTCCAGCCTGGTCTTTGGTCGATGCGAAACCGTAGATATTGGTGGCCAGCGTTCCAACAACCTGGTGCGAAGTGTTGCTTACCACTTCAAAGACCACGCCTTCCGCCGGCTGCTCTACACCAGATTCGTCACTATTACCGCAGTCCTTGAACTTTGAAATCTCGAGGTCAAAAGCGATGGGGATGTTGGGGATGCGACGCTCGAGTTCAACGACGCCCGCGTCTCCGAGCTGGTCGGCACCGATGGTATAGCTCCAGGTTTCATTGGAGGGCAGATAACCCTCGGGAGCTCTCGACTCATAGATGCTAAAGGTGCCCAGGGGGATGTCGGTAAGTGTTGCCCGGCCGTCCTCATCCGTTGTGAGGGTGTGCGACCAGCCCGGGGTAGACTGTGAGACGCAGGTGAACTCAGCACCGGCAAGTGACGCACCGACTTGAGGACCTGCCTCTGTCGCGGCATCGACCTTTGCGATGCGCAGGGTAATGGTACCGGGCTGCTCATCGATGACGACATTTCCGCCGTCATTGCCGGTGGAAAAGGCGATGCGGTCACTCCTGGGGATATAACCCGCTGGAGCTTTGGTTTCGACCAGATAATATGCCGTATTGGGCAAAAGTGTCGCCTGTGCGCGACCGCTGCTGTCCATCTGGATGCTGCCGACACGCTTGTCGCCGGCGCTCTCATAGATGTCGAACCTCGCTCCGTCGAGCCTGTAGGTATCGTTTTCGCTCGTGATGGCGGCGTTGGCTGACTGTTTTTGGAAGGATGCGGAGACGGCCGGGAGCACGTAGAGCATGTCTTGACGCTTGCTGCCGCCCGACACAGTTCCCAAATAGCGCCGCGCGCGATGCGGTGCGGCTTTAATGCTTCCCGACTTGGCGCTGTCGTGGAGCCAGCGCGCTGCGGCAACGACCTCATTGTCGCCGGAAAAGTTTCCGCTCTTTGTGACGCCCTGGGCGGTTGTATATGAGAATGATCCGTCGGTATGGGTGGTGCCGTTGAGCATCCAGACGGCAAGTTGGGTTGCGGCGCGCGCTCGATCGGGGGACAGGTTATGCCCGCCAAAGGATGTGGCGGTGGGGTAGCCATGGCAGATGATGGCCGCGAATTCGTCTTCGAGCCATACCCAGCCCTGATTGTAGGTGAGCCAGGGTCCGCCCGGTGTGCTGGGGCCAAATCGGTCCTGGTTCATACAATAGGCAGTCGAAGAATCCTGTGCCTCGTATTTGCCAACTCCAAAAGGACCGCATTCATTGCTGATAGTGCGGAATCCGAGCGATTCGTAACCGTCGATGGCGAGCGCGGCATCCGGTGTCATGCAGCCTAAAAGTAAAAAGAGGACTAGGAGCAGCGATCCTGCTGTGATTGCGCTGTGGACAGAGTGCGTGGGTGCGTTGGACATGGCTGCTCCTTATCCCTCGTGCGCCGCACGGGGAGGCCGCGGCGCGTAGGATGAGGCTATCCCCAAGGTTCATGCGGGTAAGTACCGGAACCTGACCAAATGCTTGCCCGATATCTGACAAATGGCGCCTGTGAAAGATAATGGAATAAATCTGCAGGTAGACAACGGTAAATAGAAGAATGTACAGGTCCCTATCTTCACAATTGGCCTGTTTTTAGGACGATTCTCCACAGCTAAAACAAGCATCGTCACCCTTGTATCGAACAAGACAACCGCGTTATACTATCCCCCACATATGCGGGCATCGCCAAGTGGTAAGGCATCAGCTTCCCAAGCTGACACTCGCGGGTTCGAGTCCCGTTGCCCGCTCCAAAAAAAAGTAAAAGCACGACACCGTTT
>USHS01000085.1 GCA_900554585.1 uncultured Collinsella sp. | reverse complement strand
CTGCCGGTGTCTGCTTGGAATTGTTCTCATTGATCGGTTCTTGGTTCATCGCAGCCGTTGAGCCGCTGTCTCAGGGCATCTCCGACTTTGCCAACAACAGCAAGTGGCTCCAGGGCCGTACCCTCAACGTCGGCCTCGACTGGCCCTTCATCGCCGGCCGCGCCGAGATCTGGGCTGCTGCCAACATCCTTGCCCCCGTCATGCTGGGTGAGGCACTGCTGCTCGCCAACGTTCCCTGCCCCCTCTCCCCGACTGGCACTTGGAACGGTCTGCTGCCGCTCGGCGGTATCATCGCCATGGGCCTGACGCCGGCACTGCTCGTCGTCACCCGCGGCCGCGTGATTCGTATGGTCGTTATCGGTGCCGTCCTGCTGCCCGTCTTCCTGGGCGCTGGCACCCTCGTCGCCGACTTCGTCACCTTTACCGCTAAGACTGTCGGCGCTTTCCCCGATGGCGTTACCGGCCTGATCTCTCAGACCACCATGGAGGGACCTGTCGAGAAGTTCCTGGCCTTCTTCGTGGGCAAGGCGACCACGGGCGATGTGACCATGATCATCGCCACTGTCGTTGCCATCGTCGTGTACGTCGCGCTCTTCGCTTGGTATCGCAAGCAGATGATCGCCCGTAACATCGAGTACGCGAAGCAGGACAAGTGCACCCTCTCGCCGCTCACCACCGGCAAGTTTACCGAGGAGGACCTCAAGGCTGCTAAGGAAGCCGAGTCCGCAAAGGCAAACGCCTAACTCATTGCCACATATCCCCTGTGGAAGAAACCCGTCGCATCCCGGCGGGTTTCTTTTTCTGTACGTACACCGTAAAGCATTCATCACTTTTTTGAGAAAAATACCCCCTGCTTTAGTGGGGTGTAGTGATAATCTCGCCTGTTCGCGCTACAGTTTGTCCGGAATACCTCGATGTTAGGAACCAAATGATCACTTCCGAGCTTTTCGGCACCGCGCCGTGCGGCACCTCCGTTCATCGTTACACCCTCAACGGGCCCGAGATCTGCGTTCGCATTATGGACTATGGCGCCACCGTGCTGGGTATCGATGTGCCCGATATTCCCGGCAACGTGCGCGATGTGGTGCTGGGCTTCGATAAGCTCGAGGATTACTTTGACAACCCCGCCTGCTTTGGCGCGACCATCGGCCCCGTGGCAAACCGCACCGCGGGCGCCACGATCACCATCGACGGCACGGACTGGCACATGCCGGCCAACGAAGGCGTCAACAACCTGCACAGCGATCTTGAGCATGGTCTGCACAAGCGCGTATGGGACGTTGAGCTCGACGAGACTCACAACGCCGTGCGCATGACCACCTCGCTTAAGGATGGCGAGCTGGGCCTGCCCGGCAACCGAACCTTTACGGCTGTGTTTACCGTTACGCGCACCGGCGTCTTCCGCATCGAGTATGGTTGCGAGAGCGACCGCGCCACCTACGTGTCCATGACCAACCACACGTACTTTAACCTTGCCGGCCATAACGCCGGCATGGACTGTGAGCACTTCTTTATCGCCAACGCTGCCCACTACTTGCCCATTAACGAGCAGAACATCCCCACCGGCGAAATCGCTCCGGTCGAGGGAACACCGTTTGACTTTCGCGAGCTGCGCCCCGTCGCACCCGGCATGGAGGCCGACGACCCGCAGATTAAGCAGGCCCGTGGCTACGATCACTGCCTGTGCATCGATGGCTATCAGTACGGCCGCAACCTGCGCCGTGCGATGCACGTCGAGGAGATGTGGACCGGTCGTGAGCTGGACTACTACACCACCGCCCCGGGCGTGCAGCTCTACACCGGCAACTGGCTGGGCGACGAGCACGCCAAGGACGATGCCAACTATGGCTGGGGTGCCGGCTTTGCCCTCGAGGCAGAAATGTACCCCGACACGCCGCATCAGCCGCTGTTCCCGCAGGGCATCGTGGGCCCGGGTCACCCCTACAGCAATGTGATCGAGTACCACTTTATGAGGCACTAAGCCCATAACACAACATATCGCACAGCAGCGCCCGCCGGCACACCGCCGACGGGCGCTGCTTCATGCCTAAATCCTTCTTTTCGATACCACCGAATTGGTGACATAACAAAACTATGCCGAATTACTACGATGAACCCACTATGTCCGACCACGCGCTGGTTTATAAAAAATTAGCAACTCGTCTACCTGCGGTTTTATTCTCTGCAAATTTGGCATGCTCGGCGATAAGCAATTCATCGTAGTAAACCGGCATAGTTTTGGCGGACAGCGCCACACAGATCCCCTACGAAGGCAAAATGATCCGTTTTCCTCCGTCCCCAAGGGATCAGTTGATCAGATTGCCGATGGGGTCGGAGGTGGAGCTGGGGAGGTAGCGAATTTCTAGTTCTATTCCGAGCTTTTGCAGCTCTCTGAGAGCGGCGACGTCTGCATCGTCTATGGCGACTGCGGGTGTTGCGGGACGCTTGCCCTCCCCTGCCTGCATATGGCCAATGCTGATCTTGGTGATCGGCACACCACCCTTAACCAGCGCGAGCGCATCGGCGGGTGAGGCCACCATGATCAGAATCAATTGGCGAGGCGTTGCGGTATGAATGATGTCGATGGCCTTTTGTACCGAGAAAAACCGCGTCCAAACGCCTTCTGGCGCCGCCACCCTCATGGGTGCCCATTGGCGCGAATCTGCCGCGATCTCATCGTTGACGATTAGGACAAGGTTGGAACCCACGGCTTCGTTCCACAGCTCAATGTCTTGTCCGTAAATGAAACGGTCGTCGATGCGTGTGAGAAGAATCTTGGGTAGAGTCATCGCTGCCCCATTCTGTTTGAGACCCGTAAGAGCAAGACATCGCGTCTCCAATATTAGTGCATTTAAAGTGAGAAAAGCCGTCAGAACACTTGCGCGGATTTGCGATGTCCCGTATCATAGACAGCCGTTGACGCCTCAGTTGCGCCATCACATGGCCGCCAGCGTAGCTCAGTTGGTAGAGCACCGCTCTCGTAAAGCGGGGGTCACCGGTTCGAGCCCGGTCGCTGGCTCCATTGCACAAGATAGCCGCCTTCGGGCGGCTTTTTTGTTGCTGATTTCGGGCGCGCATGCGCCAACCCAAGCATCACCGCGTCGACAGCTCCCCTATTCAAAAACAGAAACCCCGCCAAACGTGATTCCCCTAGGGGAAACACTTTTGGCGGGGTCCTTGCGTGATTCCCTTAGGGAAATCACGCCATCAGACGAACAGCTCAGCCGGGCAGCTCGCTACTCCTCCCAGTAAGCATCTGCAAGCAGCTTAAAGCAAATCTTCTTGACCGGCTGCGCGCCATCGCCCGGGAACTCGAGCGTGGGCATATGAGGTTCGCCGGCAACGAACAGTGCAAACTTGTCGTCAGCAAGATCGCCGGCAATCGAAGCGTCGGAATCGACCAGGTCGTAGTCGTCCTTCTCGTCAAACTCCTGGACCAGCGTCAGGCTGCCCGTGGCAACCTTAAAGGCCTCGCGACCCTCGACGTCAATCTGCAAGTCGTGATAGCGCTGATGCGTCTCGTAGTGGGCCTCAGCCTCGGGACGCGTCGTAGGAGCCATGACGTTCGCAAAGACCTTGTCGCCCAGAATCTGATGGCTGCCGACCTCGAGCTGCGCCGGGTCGTTCTCCTCGAGCCAGTCGATCAGCACGTCGAGGCCCTTGAGCATTCCGCGGTATTCCTCGATATCGCCCAATGCACCGTAAATCATCTAAATCCCCTCTCGGATCGTTTCTTTGGCGGCTACTCGGCAAACGCATTACCGACGCTGTTGCCACCCACATGCGTCTCGACCAGGGTAAGGTCGGGATTGAACACGACAGTGTCGGCGTCGCGCCCCGGCATAATGCTACTGCACTTGTCGTCGACATGAGCTAGCAACCGATGCCGGGGCCGCAGCACAAGCTCCTACAGCTCGGTCACGACAACGCCGTTGTAAACCTCGTCCCAACGATCCATAACCAAGTGGCCAGTCATGGGATCCATGGCATTGAGCTTGCCGCAGGTGTTGGCGGTACGCAGCACCGTCTCGTCGTCTGCGCCAGCAGCGATGGCATGTGCGAAGCCTGCGATAGTGGAGTCACCTGAGCCCGTAGCGTTAACGGCAGGGATATCGGGGGTCTTGGCGCGGAACGCACGGCCATTGTGGAAGCCAACTGAGCCGGCAGCGCCCATGGATACGACGACCCAGGGGATATCGGAGAAGCGGGCGTCAGAGGCGAGCGCGGAACGGAGCTCGTCCACATCGTCGGTGGTAAAGCTCGTGCCCAGAAGGCCGTTAATTTCGGTCAGGTTAGGCTTAACCAGCTCAGGCTTGACCTCGGACTTGAGCGCAGCCTCGAGCGAGGCGCCCGAGGTATCGAGCAGCACCTTGGCGCCGGCGTTCTCGGCAATGCCCGTGATCTTGGCGTAGTAGTCCGCCTCGACGCCGCGGGGCAGCGAACCCGAGATGGTAACGACATCGGCCTTGCTCGCAAGCTCGGCGAACTTGGCGGTAAAGGCATCGAGTTCCTCGGGGGCAATCGTCGGGCCGCTCTCGAGCAACTCGGTCTGGTTGCCAGCATGAAGGATATTGAGGCAGATGCGGGTCTCGCCCTTGATGGGCACAAAATCATTCTTAATGCCGTTGGCATCCATGAGCTCGGCCATATAGGCGCCCATATGACCACCAAGCAGGCCGGTTGCCACGACATCGTCGCCCAGCTGGCCAAGGACGCGGGCCACGTTGAGGCCCTTACCGCCGGCGGTCTTTTCGGGCGTCACGCGGTTGACGTCGTCGATAATGAGCTCATCGAGCTGATAGCGCGTATCGACGGACGGGTTCATCGTAACGGTGAGGATCATTTCTAGCTCCTTATCTCGCAGGCTCCTTATGCCTTGCAAAACGAATTGGCTACATGCGACTACAGAATCTCGATTGTGAACGAGCGCACGATGGTTTCTTTGGGCTTGGCGATAAGGCAGCCGCGCTTGTGCTCAAGCACGTCATCCTCATCGGAACAGGTCGAGAGGCCGCCCCAGGGCTCAACTGCCACAAAATCACCCTCGGACTTGCTCCACACAATGAGGTACGGGAAGCCCTCAAAGCTCAGGCGAACGCCCTTGTCCTCGCCCTTTTTGGAAAGCGTGACCTGACGGCTCTCGAGCACGTCAAAGATGGTCTCCGCAAAATCGAAGAGCTCATGCGACAAAGGCAGCGTCTTTCCCACCATGGGGTTCTTGGAGCGCCTGTCCACATCAATCAATCCGGTCGAGGGAACGGCGGTGCAGAGCTCCGCCGCCTCACGCTGCTCAAATCGAAGCTCGTAATCGTCGTAGGACTCGCCCTCGTCGAGCGGGCACTTAAAGCCGGGGTGACCGCCCACAAAGAACGGCATGTCCTCGGTGCCCTCATTGGTCACCTCGTACGACACGGCCACCTTTTCCGAATCGATCGTGTAACGAGCAACGATCTTAAACGGATACGGGTATTGCTCGAGCAGCTCGGCGTGGTCGGCAGAGCTTAGGCTCAGCGCAACCATGCTGTCGCCCTGTTCCTCGAGCTTCCACTCCTGCTTGCGAGCAAAGCCATGACGGGCAAGCTTGACCTCACGGCCGCCCATGGTCATCGCGCGACCGTCACGAAGACCGCCGCAGATCGGGAAGCAAATGGGCGCCTGACCCGACCAGACCGACGGATCGCCCTGCCACAGGTACTCACGGCCGTTGGCCGCAATAGAAGTGAACGACCCGCCCGCCGTGCTCAACGCCACGCGAATCAAACCGTTATCAAGAACAAACTCCATAGGAGCCTTCCCTTTCTTACGCCAGCCCGCCGAGTCAATGGGCTGATAGAAAACCGGCCCGCGCCCCCTCACAGAAACGCGAGCCGTCAATTGAAAGCTGCAGAATGCCAGGTACCGCCAAGAGCGAAGCACACAAGCTCAGCAAGCAAACGTGTTATCGGAGCAGCTTACCGAACCAGAAAGCTTCGTAACAACAGCGGTAACCCTACAGGTCAGCTCAACGTCAGCGAGAAGCCAGCTGGTGAGGCAAGGTGCCGTGAAGCGAGGCGGCATTGACCTTCTGGTCATGCCGTCGAAGCTGAACGGCAGATTGCCCGCCAGATGGCTTCGCAGCGTCGACCCGTTACGCGGTTTGGTAAAACCGCG
>USHS01000084.1 GCA_900554585.1 uncultured Collinsella sp. | reverse complement strand
CCTGTATTCTAAACATTTTCCCCTCTTGACGTGAAAAACCGCAGCATATATAATAATCACATAGTAACACACTAATACACGAAAATTTGCACTAAAGCGCTGTGGTGTAAGCACTTCAACGCGCAAAAGCAGACGTTGTAACCCGCTTGCGCATTACCGAAAAGAGGAATATCAAAATGAAAATTGCCGCTTATGAAGTCCGCCGGGACGAACAGAAAGACTTTGCCTTCATCGCCGAAAAGCTCGGCGATCGTTTCTCGTGGCATGTACAGGCTCAGCGAGCCCATGGAGTCGTTGCCGCCGTCGATGACGCCAATAATCTGCACGTCTCCGCTCGAAACCTTGATGGTCTTGCCAATCGCGTCCTGTTCGTTGCCGTACAGTTGATCGGCGCCGCCGCGGCCAATGAGCGCCACGCGCGCGCCGGATTTGGACTCGATGTCGTTATAGGTGCGACCGGCAACGATCTTGCTGGCGCCCACGGCATCGAGCATGTCGCTATCGACACCCTGGGCCATGACGGTATAGCTTTTATCCCCAACTTTGTACTCGGAATAGGCGCTGTCGACGATGCCGATCTGCTCAATTTGCGGCACCGTCTTGCGCAGCTTCTCGACATCCGAATCGGTGAGCTCTTGGGACGAGTAGATCTGCACCATGCGGGCCGCGTTGAGGCCCAAGCTGTTGACCAAGCTGTTTTGGATGCCGCCGATGAGCGAGGTCATGGCTATGACCGAGGCGATGCCAATGACGATGCCCAGGATGGTGAGCAGGCTACGTCCCTTGTTGGCCTCGAGCGAGTGCAGGGCTTCTTGGACAAGATCGCGGGTGCTCATGCCTTCGCTCCTTTCGGCGGTGTAGAAGGTGCGCAAATCGCTGGTAGGTTGCTGACGGCTCCGCGTAGCGTATTCGGCGCATGTGCGATATATGCGCCGTCATGGATTCGCCCGTCGCGGATAGTCACGGCACGGTCGGCCTCGGCAGCAATGCCCGGGTCGTGCGTGATGAGTACGATGGTCTTGCCTCGTTCTTGGAGCTTATGGAAGGTTTCCATGACGAGTGCCCCGGTTGTCGAGTCTAGGTTTCCCGTGGGCTCGTCGGCCAGGATGATGGGCGGATCGTTGACGAGGGCGCGCGCGATGGCAACGCGCTGCATCTGTCCACCAGAGAGTTCTGATATGCGGTGGTCCCAATGGTCGACCGGTAGCGTGACGGCTTGCAGTGCGTGCACGGCGCGCATCTCGCGCTGGTTGCGCGGCACATTGGTGTAGGACAGCGGCAGCATGACGTTTTCGATAACCGACAGACGCGGCAGCAGGTTGAAACTCTGAAAGACAAAGCCGATGCTCAGCGCACGCACCTCGGTGAGCTCATCATCGTCGAGTTCGGCGACATTGAGGCCCTGCAGGTAATAGTCGCCCGCCGTCGGTTTGTCCAAGCAACCCAGGATGTTCATGAGCGTCGACTTGCCTGAGCCCGAGGGGCCGGTGATGGCGACGAACTCACCGGGGTCCACCGCCAGGCTCACATTGTGCAGGATGTGAGCGCAACCGGCCTCGCTCTCAAAGATGCGGTGCACGTTGCGGATGTCGATGACGGGGCGCATTACATGCCCTCGTCGGCGGGCATGCCGCCGTCTGCCGTCATGCCCGCGCCAGTATCCATAACGATAGTGTCGCCATCGCGCAGCTTGGTAACCGGCACGTCGGGGTTGATCTCGTTGCCCTGGTCGTCGCGCTTGACCTGCGTCTTGCCGACCACGGCGTCGTTGTCGTTTTGCGTCACGACAGATACCTTCACGCGGCGCGTTTCCTTGCCTTCGTCATCGGTGGCCAGATTGACGTAATAGTGCTCGCCGTCCTCGGTCATCAGCGCCATGGTGGGTACCATGACCACGTCGTCGAGCTGCTCGGTCACCACCGAGACCTCGGCAGTCATACCGGGCTTAAGGCGGCTGTCGGGTGCCTCGATGAGGATGTCGACGTTAAAGGTCACGCTGCCGCCGCCACCGTTGGCGGCGTCGGAGTTTGCCACCGACGCGATAGCCGTGACGGTGCCCTGGCTCACGATATCGGGAAACGCGGGATAGGTAACGTTGGCGCTCTGGCCCACGGCGATCTTGGCGATGTCCTTTTCGCCCACCTGAACCGTCACCTTCATCTTGGAAAGGTCGGCGATCTGCATACACTGCTTGCCGCCGCTTGTGTCGCCTTCGCCCATGACTATGCCTCCGGTCACCGTGGCGCCCACTTTGGCGTTGAGCTCGACGATGCTACCCGAGCTGGGGGCCTTTACGGTGCGCTCTGCCGCCTTTGCATTTGCCTGGTCCAGGGTTGCCTGGGCCGAGGCGAGATTGCGCTGGGCGCTCGAGACGGCGCTGGCGTCGGAGGTTACATCCGTCGGGGCGGTCGCTCCGTCGCCATCCAGCGTCGGTGCTGCCTGTGCGGCGGCAAGTGCTGCTTGCGCGTTTTTCAGGTCTTCCTGTGCGGCCGTGACCGCGCGCTGCGCCTCGGCAACGGCGTTGTCGAGCTCATCGTTTTTGATGATCATGAGCACGTCGCCCTCGTTGACGCTCTGACCGGCCTGCACGTTGATCTGTGCCACCGTACCGTCGACAGAAGGGGAGACGACCGAGGCCGAAATAGGCTTGAGCTGTCCTTTTGCTTCGACGGTCGTGGTAAAGGTGCCCTCCATGACCATGTCGGTAACAGGTCCGTCCGCAGATTGCGGCTGCGAGTTGAGGATAACGCTCGCGATAATGGCAATCAGAATAATGCCGCCCACGATGCCGGCAGCGATACCGCGTCGGATGAGCTTTTTGCGCCGACGCTCGGCACGCTTCGCCTTGAGCTTTGCGTAGGCTTCATCGTCGGATATTCTGGCGTTACCTTGCTCGCCGTCGTTTTGCTGCGCCGTGGGGGCGCTTGTGATGAGCGGTAGAGTTTCGGTTGCGCCTTCCGGCGCGTGCCCGGAAACATCGGGGCCCGGGGTGATGGTGGGGACATGTGACATAGCGTCTCCTTTATAGAATATACCGCGATAAGTATATGCGCCCACCGGTTGGGGCGGGCGCATAGTCGCGTTTCTTTCAGCATCGAAAGGTAGGTGTCGCTGAGCTTTGTTGCGTTGCGCGTGACGTGCTACGAATGCACGACCACGCACAGACCGACTTTGATGCAGTCGTGGAGCGCCTTGGCATCGGCCAGGCGCAGATTGATGCAGCCGTGGCTACCGCACCATTTGTACGATTCGGCACTATCGAAACTCGAATCGTTTTGCCAGGTAGCGTCGTGGAAGCCAACCATGTTGCCCTCAAACGGCATCCAGTAGCTCACCGGGCTCTCGTATTTGGGCTTACCGGTCTTGGGGTCCTTGGCGCCGATAAGCTTGGTGGCGCCGTCGTTGCTGTTGATCTGCCACACGCCCTCGGGGGTGGCGTCTTCGCCCGGTTTGCCGGAAATAAAGTTGGCCTCCCAAACGATATTACCGTTCTCGTCATAGTAACGCGCGTGCTGCTCTGATAGGTCGACGTCGATATACGCCTTCCAATCGGGCTCGCCCTTGGCGGTAAAGGTGTCGGCCTTCTGGGAGTAATTGATCTCAATCTCGCCGGTCTGCTTGTTGTTAATAGCATCCTCGACCTGCTTGGCAAGCGTGCTGCTATCGATAGACCAACCAAAGTCACCGCCTTCGACGGCACATTGCTTGCCATCGGCGCGCGTCCACCAACGAGTGGAGCCCACGGTGTTAAAGCCATTGGCGAGGTCTGCTGCCCAGTTGCTGATCTGGGAGGTGTCGAGTGTGGGGTTTGCAGGGTCGGCAAAGCTGATCCACTGCAACACCGAGCTGCCATCGACCTTGCCGGCATCGTTGCCGTTGAGCTTAAGGGTCACGTTAACGCCCAGGAAGTTGTTGGCGGCATCGCATGCGGCCTGGATCTGGTCGTTGGTGAGCGTGCCGTTGAGCGGCTCGTAGGCATCGTTTCCGAGCTTCGTAAGATCGACGGTCTCGGACAGCGACGCGAGCTCGATCTCCGCATACTTAATGACATGCTCGCGGTTGAGCTTTTCGTTGGAGCGGGCCTTCTCGATCGTGAACTTGCCCGCCTTCTCGTCGTAGGAGCTCGATGCCTCAAAGGTACCCGTGCGGCCCTCGTTGAACGCGTCGATGGCGGCACCCAGATCCTCCTCGAACTGCTTTTGGTCAAAGGCGTCCGAGAGCATGGACAGGTCGACGTCCTGTTCCAGGTCGATGGTACCGTTTTTGGTCGCGCTAACGTTCTTGCCGCCGAGCGAGGCAATCAGGCGCGAAGGCCACAGCAGCGGCTCGTTGCTGCCGATAATCTCGTGGGCAGCTGTCTCGCCGTCGACGATGGGCTCGTCGGATTCGGGCTGATAGGTCCAACTAAAGTCTTCACCCGAAACGGTGAGCTTGTAGTGCTTCCACGCTGAGTTGACCTTGGTAGCGGCGGATGAGGCGTTGGAAAACGAGATATCGACGCCGGCGATGGTGGTGTTGGGGTAGGCAATCTGCGAAAACGCCACGACGCCCACGATATAGACGATGGCGACGAGGCCGAGGACGACGAAGAACGCCGTCTTGCCACCCGTCTTATTGCCCTTTGCGGAGCGGTTGTTGGCGGGGCCGCGGTTGTTGGAAACTCGAGTGTGCGAAGGGCCCTGGTTGTGACCGGCGCCATGTGCGGAACGCTGCTGGTGCTGTTGATATTGCTGACGCTGCTGATGCTGGCCCTGATTGGGACGCGGGGAGGTATTTGCCGCGCCGTGCTGTTCGCCATGGGCTGGCGCGATGGGACGCGGCGATTGGATGCCTCCGGGCTGCCTGCTGGGCTGTTGCGGATCGGGGATCAGTTGGCTGCGGTCGATTTGCGACATCGTGTATATTTCCTTCGAGTTTCGCCTTGCGGCTCATCGTGTTTTAACTGGGCTTGAATTATAGCGATTACGCAGTTGCTTGTGTTACGAAAACAGTGGCGATAAACGATAGGTGGGACATATGTCCCACCTATCGTTCGCTTTTGCTCACTATCCGCATATTCCGCATTTCGCGCACGCCGAAAGCGCTGCCGGAGCCTGTGCGATGCCGCCCTTGGCCGTCTCGCGTAACGTGGCAGGTAGGGCGTGGCCCACCGATAGCATGACGTGTGCCATCTGGTCAAACGGCACCAGGCTCTTTATGCCGGCGAGGGCGAGCTGCGCCGAGCTAAAGGCCGCGGCCACGCCGATGGCGTTGCGGTTTTGGCAGGGCACCTCGACGAGGCCGCCGACGGGGTCGCAAACGAGGCCCAACAGGTTGCTCAGTGCAATGGAGCTGGCGTCGAGCGCTTGCTCGGGCGTGCCGCCCATCATCTGGACCAGCGCGGCGGCGGCCATGGCGGCAGCGCTTCCAACCTCGGCCTGACATCCGCCCTCGGCGCCGGCGACGCAGGCGCTCGTGGTGAGGTTGAGGCCGATGGCGGCGGCGCAGTAGAGGGCATCCATGACCTGTTCATCGTCGAGCTGGAGGTGATCGGCGAGCGCCAGCACGCAGCCGGGGACGACGCCCGCGGAGCCGGCCGTGGGGGCGGCAACGATCACGCCCATGGTGGCGGAGCGCTCGAGCACGGCCATCGCGCGGGCCACGGCATCGGTCTGAACGGGGCCCATCAGGCTTGCGCTTAAATCGTTGCGGCAGGTGGCATCGACGAGCTTGGCCTCTCCGCCGATAAGCCCGCCGAGCGATCGCTGCGGATTGGCGATGGGGGCCGTGGTCTCCTCGCGCATGACGTCGAGCACACGGCGCATGGCTGCGATAGCATGGGCCTCGCCGGTCAGACGCGCCTCGCGCACGGCCATGACGGCGCCGATATTCAGGCCGAGCTCGGCGCACGCATCGAGCAACTGCTCGCCGTCGTCAAAGATCTCCTTGGCCGAGACACCGGGGGAGAGCGACGAGGCCGAGCCCGGGAGCTCGATAAAGGTGGCGTAATCGACATTGTCGAGCTTGCGCAGCATGGGGACGACGGTGTCGTCGGGAGCGCCGTCGGTCTCAAAGACGGAATAGGCCTGGCCGCCCACCTCGGTACGGTAGGTGCGGCAGAAGGCGATGTTGACGTGTGCGTAGGCGAGCAGGTTCGTGAGCGCTGCGAGCACGCCGGGAACGTCCTGGTGCGCCACGAAGA
>USHS01000083.1 GCA_900554585.1 uncultured Collinsella sp. | reverse complement strand
GCGCTGAACGTCGATGGCATTTTGGTGAGTCCTACGTGCTGTGACCCGCTGTATCGTCGCTCGGCCCGCGTGAGCATGGGAACCGTGTTTCAGGTGCCGTGGACGCGTATTGGCAGCGAGGCGCGCGTATGGCCGCATGATGGGCTGGCGGCGTTGCACGATGCCGGCTTTTCGTGTGCCGCCATGGCGTTGACGGATGATTCGGTGTCGCTGGACGATCCGGCGCTGCAGGAGATTGACCGCCTGGCAATCTTTATGGGCACCGAGGGTGCTGGCTTGGGCGCCAAGACCATTGCAGGCTGCGACCGCGCCGTGCGTATTCCAATGGCGCATGGGGTTGATTCGCTCAACGTGGCCGCGGCAAGTGCTGTCGCCTTTTGGCAGCTGTGTCCGCATGTGAGCAATGAGTATCACTACCAGCCGGGTTTGTATCACTAAACAGATATTTCGCACCGGGCTCTGGTTCGGGGCGTTTCGGCCGACGCTGGTCGGTGCTAAGCTGGTGTCGGCTTTGGTCTTAAATTGCCGTTTTGTTGTATGACGTACGCTAGTGGGGAGGGCGTGTGGCTAAGAAATCTACGGCTATCGATGTAACGCAGGGTGTCATTTGGCAACAGCTGCTGTCGCTGTGCGTCCCTATCTTCTTTAGCTCGTTTTTTCAGCAGGCCTACACGCTTATCGGTACCTATATCGTCGGTCAGTTTGGCGGCAAGCTTGCACTGGGTGGCATTCAGGCCACGATGGTGCTCACCGAGCTCTGCATTGGCTTTTGCGTTGGCGTCGGCGCCGGCTGCGCGGTCATTACCGGTCAGTATTTTGGCCAGCACGATGATGAGCGACTGAGTCGTTCGGTCCATACGGCCATGACCCTCGCGCTGGTGGGCGGTATCGTTTTCTCGATTCTTGGCATAGTGTTCGTTGAGCCCATGCTTGTGTTGATGAATACACCGCATGAGCTGCTGGCCGAGGGCGTGGCATATGCCCGTTGCTACTTTGCCGCCATGTTTGCGGCGCTGCTGCTCAATATGGGGACTGCGCTGTTGCGCGCCGTGGGCGATACGCGTGGTCCGGCGGTCATTATTGCCTCCGGCTGCTTCGTCAATGTGGCATTCGACATTCTTTTTGTCGCCGTGCTTCATATGGAGGCTCTGGGCTGCGGCATCGCGGTGGCGCTGACTATCTGCACCAATGCCACGATGATTGTGATCCGCATGATGCGCGCTCCGGGGGCGTGGCGGTTGTCGCTATCCAAGCTCGGTATTGACCCCGGTATCTGCAAGAGCATGCTTTCGTGCGGCTTGCCGCTGGGCGTTCAGTCTGCGGCGTATTCGATCTCGAACGTTTTGATTCAGGTGTCGGTCAATTCGTTTGGTGCCGATGTCACGACCGCTTGGGGTCTTTCCGGCCGCCTGGACGGCATTATCTGGATGGTGACCGAGGCGCTCGGCGTGTCGATCACTACGTTCTCGGCGCAGAACTTTGGTGCGCGCAATTACGATCGCATGCGAAAGGGATACCACACGTCGCTCGTGCTGTCGTTTATGCTCATTGGTGGCCTGTCTGCCGTGCTGCTGGTGTTCTCGGGTCCTCTGTCGCGTCTGTTTGTCGACGATGCTTCGATTGCGGCGTACACCACGACGATTCTTCATTTCATCGCGCCGTTCTACGCAATCTTCTCGATTATCGAGAACGCGTCGGGCTCTATCCGCGGCGCCGGCGTGAGCCTTCAGCCCATGCTGCTCACGATTTTTGGCACTGTCGTGCTCAGGGTGATCTGGGTGTTTGCGATTATGCCGTTCGATCCGTCGCTTGAGCACCTGCTGCTGGTTTACCCCGTAACCTGGCTCATCACGGCCACGATGTTCACCATCTACCACCACAGCGGCAACTGGCTCGGCCGCGCCACTGCCTAATGACCCGTAGGGGACGGAGGAAAACGGATCATTGGCCCGGCGTTAAGGCGAAATGATCCGTTTTCCTCCGTCCCTTTCGGGTCATTTAGTATTCGATGCCTTGACGGGCTAGGAGGCCTTCGTCGAAGTAGTGTTTGACGGGGCGCATTTCGGTGACCAGGTCCGCGAGGTCTGCGAGGGGCAGCAGGCCCCGGCCGGTGAGCACGAGCTCCGTAGTGGCGGGCTTTATCGCGATCAGCGCTTCGACATCCTCGCGCGTCACAAAGCCGCGGCGCATGGCCTCGCCGAGTTCGTCCAAAATGAGCACGTCGACCTGCGAGATCTGTTCGCGTGCAAGTTCCATGATCTGCTCGGCGCAAGCCTCGGGCGTGTCGCGATCGGCCTGTATAATGCGCAGTCCCAGGCGCGGCGCGGCATCGTGTTCGGCGCAGTGCAGCTTCTTGGCAAACTGCAGCATGAGTACGTCGAGCCCATAACCCGTGGCGCGCAGCGCGAGCCCCAGCGCGGCCGTGGTTTTGCCCTTGCCGTCGCCCGTATAGATCTGAACCTTGCCGACTTCCAGTGATGCCATCTCTGTCCTTTCGTGCTCGGCGTCGGTTTATCGCCGTCCGGGTTGGGTATTCTAGATAGCATTATCAACCCCAGTAGATGGAGTTCAAGCAGATGGAGATGGATGACAACAAACGTAGACGGAATATGATCCTCTACGTGCTCATCGCCTTCGTCGTCTACCTCGTGCTCTCGACCGTTCTGTTCCCCAACATCGGTCACACGCAGCAGATTACGAAGACCGATTACTCGACGTTTGTCAAAGCGCTCGATAAGAAGAGTGTCGACAAGGTCGAGTACAATACCGACGATTACACCATTTATTACACCAAGAAGGGCGAGGACGAGAACATCGCCTACAAGACGACCGGTGTGCCGAATGACGCGGGCTTTACCGATCGTGTGCTTGAATCCGGTGCGTCCCTGGAGTCGGTCGTTCCCGATAAAAACTCGGGTCTGATGACCTACTACCTGCTTACGCTTATTCTTCCCATGGCCATCTTCTTCCTGATCGGTTGGTGGCTCAACCGCCGTATGAAGAAGGCTATGGGCGATGACGGCCCGTCTATGAACTTTGGCGGCGGTGGCTTTGGCGGCGGTGGACTGGGTAAGTCCGGCGCTCGCGTTATCGCCTCCAAGGATGTGGGCGTGACCTTTAAGGATGTCGCTGGCCAGGAAGAGGCCAAGGAATCCCTCAAGGAGGTCGTCGACTTTCTGGAGAAGCCGCAGCGCTACGAGGAAATTGGCGCGAAGCTGCCGCGCGGTGCTCTCCTTGTTGGCCCTCCGGGTACCGGTAAAACCCTGCTTGCCAAGGCTGTTGCCGGCGAGGCGGGCGTGCCGTTCTTTAGCATTTCGGGTTCTGAGTTCGTCGAGATGTTCGTCGGCCGTGGCGCCGCCAAGGTCCGCGATCTGTTTAAGCAGGCCAAGGAAAAGGCCCCGTGCATCGTCTTTATCGACGAGATCGATACCATCGGCAAAAAGCGTGACGGCGGCGGCTTTAGCGGCAACGACGAGCGCGAGCAAACGCTCAACCAGTTGTTGACCGAGATGGACGGCTTCGATAACCACAAGGGTATCGTCGTCCTCGCTGCTACCAACCGCCCCGACAGCCTTGATCCGGCCCTGCTTCGCCCCGGTCGTTTTGACCGCCGCATCCCCGTTGAGCTGCCCGACCTGACCGGTCGCAAGAACATCCTCGGCGTGCATGCGCGCAAAATCCGTGTGGGCGACGATGTGGACTTCCACACCATCGCGCGTATGGCGGCGGGCGCTTCCGGCGCAGAGCTTGCCAACATCATCAACGAGGGCGCCCTGCGTGCCGTCCGCGAGGGTCGCAAGCGCGCTACGCAGGACGACTTTGAGGAGTCGGTGGAGGTCGTCATCGCCGGTCAGCAGCGCAAGTCCACGGTGCTGTCCGACCACGAGAAACAGGTCGTTTCTTACCACGAGATCGGTCATGCCATCGTTGCTGCCCGCCAAAAGGGTTCTGCGCCGGTCACGAAGATTACCATCGTGCCGCGCACGAGCGGTGCTCTGGGCTACACCATGCAGGTCGAGGAGGATGAGCGCTTCCTGACCACACGCCAGGAGGTCCTGGACAAGCTCGCCGTCTATTGCGGTGGCCGTGCAGCCGAGGAGCTCATCTTTGGCGAGATGACGACCGGTGCCGCCAACGATATCGAGCAGGCCACCAAGCTCGCCCGTAACATGGTGACGCGCTTTGGTATGTCCGATGAGTTTGGCATGATGGCGCTCGGTACCGTCCAGAATGCGTACCTCAACCAGGACACGTCGCTCACCTGCGCCCCCGGTACGGCCGAGCGCGTGGACGCGATTGTCGCCAAGCTGATCGAGGATGCGCACGATCGCGCGCTGCAGATTCTGAAAGAGAACAAGTTTAAGCTCCACGAGCTGGCTCGTTATCTGTACAAGAAGGAGACGATTACGGGCGAGGAGTTTATGAATCTCCTTACGCGCGAGAATCCGCTGATGCCAAAGCAGCAGTAATACTAGTTGCGCAGTGTTGATCGCCCCATGTGAGTGTCCATCTCAAATGGGGCGTTTTGCGTGGGAAGAGTTGTATATGAAGATCGTGGTAAGTGCCTGCTTGATGGGCGAGAGCTGCAAGTATAACGGGCTCGACAACTACCATCGCGAGCTGGTCGAGGCTTGCGAGCGCACGGGAACCGAGGTCCTCTTGGTGTGCCCTGAGGTCTTTGGCGGCCTGCCCACGGGTAGTGTCGCGAAAGTTGGTGTAAGGCTCGGCTCGCGATGGTGGCCGGAGGCCGCCTGAGTGAGCCGAGAATCACCTAGAATTCCGCCATTCTATCGCATGCTACGCCGCCTTCCTGCCGGGAATCGGATTGTCGGCCAGGACCAGCTCGATTATTCTGGCCGCATGCTCGGCGGCGGTTCCCTCGTAGCCGGGTGCCGGGGCGTTGACCTTGGCGCCCTCGACGGCCCTGCCGATGGAGTCGTCGCTGAACCATCGGCGGCCCGCCCAGTCCTCGTCCATCTCGGCGAACACGGCCCCCATCATCCTGATGAGCGACTTCCTGCTCGGGAAGACCTGCACGACGCGGCTGCGGCGCTTGAGCTCGCGGTTGGCGCGCTCCTGCACGTTGTTGGTGCGCAGCCTGACGTGGTGCTCGTAGGGGAAGTCCAGGTAGGCCAGGGCGTCGGCCTCGGCCTCCTCCAAAAGCTCGGCGGCCTTGGGGCAGAAGCCCTCGATCTTGGCGGTTGCGAGTTGGTAGAGCTCCCTCACGAGCTCGGGGTCGCGCTCGGCGAACACGGCCTTCAGGATGCCAAGCACGGCGCCCTTTTTCTGCCTGGTCTGCGCGTTGCCGGCGGCGTTGCGCATCAGGTGCACGATGCATCGCTGCCACTCGGCGCCCGGGAAGACCTCCTGGATGGCGCGCTTGAGGCCCTCGTGGGCATCGCTCGTGACGCAGGCGACGCCGTCGACCCCGCGCGCCCGCAGCGACAGCAGGAACGACTTCCAGCCGTCGTAGGACTCGGTGTCGATGGCGTCGAGCCCCAGAAGGCGCCTGTACCCGCTCGAGCCGGCGCCGATGGCGGTCACGAGCGCGGTCGACTGCACGCGCCCGGCGTCCCTGCACTTGATGTAGGTGGCGTCGAGCCAGATGTAGGGGTAACCCACTTCCGACAGGTCGCGTTCCTGCAGGTCGGCGACCGACTCGTCCAGCGATGAGCATATCCTCGACACCTGGCTGGCGCTCATCCTGTCGATGCCCATGGACTGCGCCACGCGCTTGACCTTCCTGGTGGACACGCCGTTGGTCACCATCTCGGACACCGCGGCGACGACCGCGCGGTCAGCGCGCGAGTAACGCTCGATCAGGTCCTCCGGGAAGTAGCTGCCGGCGCGCAGCTTCGGGATCCTGAGGTTGATGGTGCCGACGCTGGTGGCGAGCTTGCGCTCGCGGTAGCCGTTCCTCCGGTTGCCGGCGTTGCAGGCCTCGTCGGCCTGGGCGTCCATGATCTCGTTGACGAGCGACTCGGCCATCACCCTTATGAGCTCGGCCATGTTCACCATGCCGTCGTCGAATCTCGGCATCTGGGTGCCGTCGCCGGCAATCTCGTGTATCTTGTCCATATGCGGTTATCGCCTTTCTGTGAATCTGAACCTAAGCAATTCAAATTCTAGGCGATAGCCGCTTCCTGCTTTTTACGGCCAGGGAAGCGGCCCCTTACACCAAC
>USHS01000082.1 GCA_900554585.1 uncultured Collinsella sp. | reverse complement strand
CCGCACCGACGCCTGGTACCGATGACGGTGCGGGCGACGATAACGATACGGATGCGCCCTCGACTGATGCGGGCAGCGATGATGCTGGTAACGGCGGGGCTGCGTCTGGTGACGCTGCTTCTGGCGATTCGTCGACTTCTGGTTCCGACGGCGCTACGGATGGTACGAATTCTGGCTCCACCGATGCTGGTGCTTCCAAAGGCGCTGGCGATTCCTCTGCCGATGCTGGCTCCTCTAAAGATTCTGACTCCGATGCTTCCGAGAACAGTTCGAACGAGGGCACCGATGCTGGTGATTCCTCGGCAGAAGACAAGTCTTCTGCCGGCGAGCAGGTTGGGTCAATGCTGGGATGGTCTTTGATGGCGGGCATTAACGGCAGCTCTTCTTCTGATGAGGGAACGTCTGAGCAGGGTTCCGGCTCCAATGCCAACGGTGCTGCTGATCCTTCTGCCGGTGCGGGCGCGAAGCAGTCCGTCGCCGATGCTCAGAAGACCGGTGACAAGGGCGGCACTACGACCACCGCAACGACTGCCACGACTAAGTCCTCGGGCGGCAACATGCCCAAGACGGGCGACCTCATCGTTATGGCGAGCCTTGCGAGCGCGAGCCTGGCCACGCTGGGCGCCACGTCTATCGTGAGCGGTAAGCATAAACTTGATCAGGAGAACAAGGCCGCTGGTGAGGACGGTTCTGAGGAGTAGCCTCTCGGTTGTCAGATAGCTAAAGAGTCGGGACGGGGTCCGGTGCTGCTGCATCGGGCCCTGTTTTGTTGTGCAACGATTAGTTATGCCCCCTCACACCCCATGTTGCTACCGTTGCCCGATCTGATTGCGCACCGACATCAGTACGTGCGAGGCGGTCATTACAATTGGCATCATGCTGCGATTTAAGGGGAACGTTGCGATGTCTGAACAGGCAAATAATGGTTGCGCTGCCGGCTTTGGCGTGCGTCTAATCGGCTGTACCGACGATGTGGTTTTGCCCATCGGCATGTACGACTATGCGGAGGCTCTTGGTTGCTGCACGCTGGTCGACAAGACCATGTTTATTGCCGATATGCTGGATTGCGATGCGTCCGTTATGGTGTGCTGCCGACCCGAGGGTTTTGGCAAGAGCATGAACTTGTCGATGCTCAGGGCTTTTCTGGAGCGTCCCGCAGTCGGTCGCGCCGGTCGGATCTCGTTTGCCGAAACTCAGATTTGGGATGCGGACGGCGGGCGCTATCGGGACGAGTACGCCTGCTATCCGGTGATATCGCTGGACTTTTCTGGTGCTGCGAGGCGTGGTGCCTCTGTTGTCGGCGTCGTGCGTGATGCTCTTTCGGGCGAATGCGCTCGCCTGCTGGCACTCTTGGAAGCCCCGGATTTAGCTCGAGATAAGGTGCGTCACATCGAGCGCGTTGCGCGTGGTGTGGCGAGCGAGGCCGAGGTTGACTCGGTGCTTGGTCTGCTCATTGAGCTGCTGGAGATGGCCTGCGATGAGCAGGTTGTATTGCTCGTTGATGGGTACGACGCGGCGTGGTCGCCCAGTGCGAGCGCGAGGGACGCTTCCGGCGCCGGTCCGGCGGAGCTGCTCGATCGCGTACTGTTCGACGCTATTGCCACCGCGGGCCATTCGCTACGGTTGACGTGTCTGATGGGGGAGCGTCCAGGTCCTGCCGAGGCGGCACTTTCTTCGCACGGCTGCTCGTATTGTCTTTCGACGCCGCTCTCGACGTGGTGTGACCGATGGTTTGGCTTTTCAGATGCCGAGGTCGAGGCTCTGTTGAGTCATGCTGGACGCGAGGAATACCTGGATGATGCGCGTGAATGGCTCGAGGGATATCGGTTTGGCAGGACCTATTGCTCGAGTCCGGCGCGTGTGATCGGTTTTCTGGACCGAGGCTGCACGGCGCCTGTGCGTGCCGACCTGTATGGGTATGCCGATTGCCTGAGTAGGGTAGTTTGTGACTGGAATCTTGACCGCCTTTCGGCTCTGTTCAATTTGCTCGAGGCCCATGGATGCATTGAGGTCCCGCTTTGTTTGGGTGCTGCGGGGCTAGAGGCCTCGTCTGATGATGGCCTGTGGACGGCGCTGTATCTGTCCGGTTTCCTGACGACTGATATGACTGAAGAACCGGAGCATGACAGCTGCTCCCGTGCTCTGCGGTTGCCCAATAACGAGCTTCGCCAGACCTTTCGTCTGGTGATTATTGATTGGTTTGAGCGTGCTGCCGAGGTCGTTCGAGACGTCGATGCGTTTCGCGACGGGTTGTGCCGCGGGGACGAGGATGCGGTGAAGCAGGCGTTAGACCGCATCCTGTGGGATGAAGGAATCGGTGCGACCGACCCAGATGCGCCGCTGCCATATCACCTGCTCTTGCAGGGGCTCTGCTTTGGCTTGCCGGGCTATGCCAATCCTGCCTCGAGGCGAAAGCGTGGCGCGAATCGCTGGGACATTCAGGTTTTTCCTACGGGCTCTGTGTTTGACGTGGCAGACACGATCGGCATGCTCGAAGAGCGTCCGCTGATAACAATCAACTTGATGTATGACCCCGGTGTGGATGCGCTGGGCCTGGAGCTGCTGGCCGTTCAGGCGCTGCTCGACATAGAGCGCGACGGCATCGACAAGATTCGCGTGCCGCGACCCGGTGTGGGCCGTATGCGCTGGGGATTCGGTTTTGACGGGCAGCATGTGGCAGCGGTGTGCCAGCGGCTGTAGGGGCAGGCGATGCTGCGGGGGTGCCCGCTACTCCGCGTCCTTCATGGGCGGCATGGGCTTCCAGTTGGGATCTTTGATGATCTTGCGAGCGTCTTTCATGCCACGGCGCAGCGCCGGAATGCCGGTCTTAAAGCACTTGTCGACGGCTGCCAGACGAATGAACTCCTTGCAGAAGGTCGCGGCGTTGCCCAGGCGGAACAGCATGGGGTGGTAGTCACCGTAGATCTGCATGTAGCGGGCCAAAAAGCCGCGATTGCGCATGATGTAGTAGCGGTTGGTGTCGCTCGTGGAGTTAAGCTGGCGTTTGCCGGCGATGTCCCAGTTAGAGACGGCGCGGGCGCGCTTGAGCACCACGTCGGCAACCACGGCGGCGGGGAAGTGCTGGCTCGCAACATAGCCGTAGCAGGCATCGTCGCCGTAGATGAAAAAGCGCGCATCGGGCAGGCCGATTTTGTCGACTACGCGGCGCGAGAACAGGCCGCCTTCAAAGCACAGCTGGTTCATGGTGCGGTAGCCCTCGGGGCCCAGGTCCCACTTAGCGATGGGGTTGGGGATGCCAAGCGAAAGGATGAGCTGGTACTGCCAAAAGAAGGCGCCACCGTCGAAGTCCAGGCGCGAACCCTGGATGACGTCGTAACGGTCCGTCCACTTGGCCAGGCGCTCAATGCCCTCGGGGATGACGAGCACGTCGTCGTCCATCACCCAGAACCACTGTGCGCCCAGGTCGTAGGCGCATTTGGTGCCGGCGGAGAAGCCACCCGCGCCGCCGCCGTTTTCGAGCTGCGGGGCGTAGATGACGCGGTCGGTGCTGCCCTTTGTATCGGGCTGATCGGCGTCGATGCCCCACAGGTTGGCGAGGCGCTCGTTGAATGCGGCGCACATGGCTTCGGTCTCGCGCGAATTCTCATTGTCGACGATCACGATACGCCAAGGCGTTGCCGTGAGCTCGGTCATGGAGTCGAACAGGTTGGCCAGAAGCTCCTGGCGCTTATAGGTGACGACGACGATGGCTAGCTTTTCGATGGGAGAGGGGAGGGTGGAAGTCATGGGGAATATATCCTTTCACGCGCGGCGGGCGAGCGCTGCGCGGAAGCTATCGAATGCGTCCGTTGGACGGCACCTATTGTAAAGGGTCGCTGCGCCATGTTGGTAAGGTTTGAATAAAACGCAGGAACCTGCCATGGGCGAGGCGACCGCGATCAAGCGCAGCGCTTCGATGACTATGTTGCGTGCGGCTTTGTGCTGCATGACGTCCTTTCGTATCGGTTTGCCTCTGCGGGCTCCATAGATTATATAAACGCCCGCGGGCGGGACGACCCTTTGATACCATTAACGGCAGGTATTTCCTAAGGAGCACATTTGTCTACTAATTCCCCTGGCGGCCCTGTCCTGTCGCTGCTTGTTCCCATCTACAACGTTGAGCGCTATCTGCGCGAGTGCCTCGATTCCGCCGTGGCGCAGACGCTCGAGGACATCGAAATCATCTGCATCAACGACGGCTCTACCGACAACTCGCCGGCGATTATCCGCGAGTACATGGAGCGCGACGCGCGTGTGAAGATGATCGACAAGGCCAATAGCGGTTACGGCGACTCCATGAACCGCGGGCTTGAGATGGCGCGCGGCAAGTACGTGGGCATTCTGGAGTCCGATGACTTTATGGCGCCCGACGCGCTGGAGAAACTTGTGGCGGCAGCCGAGCGCAATGGCGCCGACTTTGCGAAGGCGAATTTTGACTTTTACTGGTCCAAGCCCGAGGAGCGCCGCTCGGTGCACGAGATGTTTAAGGCAAGGGACTGCGGCAAGCCGGTGCACCCGAGCGACACGACGCAGTTCTTTAAGCAAAAGCCGTCGATTTGGTCGGCCGTGTACCGCCGCGATTTTCTTGAGCGCAACGGCATCAAGTTCCTGCCGACTCCGGGAGCATCCTTTCAGGACACGTCGTTTGCCTTTAAGGTGATTGCGTGTGCCGACAAGGCCGTTTACCTGCACGATGCCGTGCTTTCGTATCGTCAGGACAACGAGAACTCCTCGGTCAATTCTTCGGCTAAGGTCTTTTGCGTCAATACCGAGTATGCCGAGATTGAGCGTTGGATCAGAGAGGAATATGCCCGCGAACACGCAAGTGATGACGTCGCGCGCATGCTCAAGTTCAATCAGCTCATTAAGTACGATTCGTATATGTGGAACTACGTTCGCTTGTCGCCCGAGTTCTATAAGGAGTTTCTGGTGCAGATGGCCAAGGAGTTCCAAGCGGCCTTGGACGCCGGGGAGTTTTCGCTGGACGATCTTAAGCCGTGGAAGCGCGCGAATCTCGCTGCCATCCTCAAAGATCCAGAGGGCTGGGTTGACGAGCATCCGCACTTTGCAACGGATGGTGCCTTGGGGCGCGCTAAGTATTATGCCTCGGTTGGAGGCCCTGGTGTGGTCGCCGCCTTCCTCATCGAATCGCTGAGGGGGTAGGTCGGTATGGGAGAGGCCTCGATTCCCAAAGCGACTATTGTCGTTCCCGTGTACAACTCTGCAAACTCGGTTCAGCAATGTCTCGATTCGCTGCTGGCCCAGTCTGAGCGCTCGATTCAGGTTGTCTGCGTCAACGACGGTTCGGCTGACGATTCGCTGGGCGTCTTGCGTCAAATTGCGCAGACCGACGACCGTGTGCTGGTGATTGACCAGGAAAACGCGGGCGTCTCGTGCGCTCGAAATGCCGGAATCGATGCCGCCGAGGGCGAGACCGTCTTTTTTGTGGACGCCGACGATTACATCGACGCCCAGACGGTCGAGTGCGTGCTGCATGCCATGGAGTCTGCAGATGCCGAGGTCGCCGTTTTTGGCGGCGTTTGCGAGCCGTCCGACGCCGCGCCCAAGCGGGTCCAGCAACTCATGAGCCCCAAGGCGGGCACTTTTGGCGCCCGTGATCCCCAGTTGCTGTTCCACGCAAACGCACAGCCCTATGCGTGCCGCGCGGCTTTTTCGCGCGAGCTGCTCAATCGCGAGGGCATACGTTTTGCCCCCGGCTTGGCCTTGGGCGAGGACGTTGTGTTCCAGTTTGCAGCTTACGCGCTGGCCTCAAAGACCGTCGTCATGCCGGTCAGGTTCTACCACTACGTGATGGAGAGCGAATCGGCGACGCACGAGTTCAACAGTGCCGAGGCGCGCGCCAAAAAGCTCGACGCACACATGAGGATGCTCGAGGAAGTTATGGAAGACTGGGCGGCCTACGGCCTTTTGGACCTGTGCCCCGGAGAGCTGATTACCTGGTTCTTGGACCTTATCGTGTTTGATTTGGCGCGCTTGGATGCCGATGGTCTCCGTCGCGTGGCCGGTCGCGTCAATATGGATTTCACGACGTTTTTGGGAACGGAGTGGGCAGATATGCCTGCTAAGGGCGCCGTTTGCCGTGTTGCCCATAAGCTTGTTGCGGCGACCTCGGGCGTTTCGATGGCAGACCCCACGCTGTTCTATCTTTCGACCCGCGGTCTCAAGGCC
>USHS01000081.1 GCA_900554585.1 uncultured Collinsella sp. | reverse complement strand
CAATGGGGCGGACGCTGCCGGTCAGCAGGTTGCGCTCGGCATCGTCGATATGGCACAGGCGCTCGGCGTCGCCCAGGCTGCGCACCATGACGGCGAGTGGCTTGTTGCTGCGGCGCTTGCGACGGCGCAGCTTGGTCACCGCCTGCTCGTTGGCGGCGTTGCACGCCAGGTGAAATCCGCCCAGCCCCTTGATGGCGACGATGCCGCCGCAGCCAAGCAGTTCGGCGCAACGCTCAATAATGGCGTCGCTGGTTTCGCGCGTGGAGCCGATGACCAGCGTTGCGCCAGCGACCGCCGGTTTTCCGTCGCGGTTAACCTCACGCCACGTAATATGCGGCCCGCAATCAAAGCAGGCATCGGGCTGCGCATGGAAGCGCCGATCGAGCGGGTCGGCATACTCCGCGGCGCAGGTGGGGCACATGGGAAAGCGGTCCATCGAGGTGGCCGTTCGGTCATAAGGTAGCGAGCGGATGATGGTAAAGCGCGGTCCGCAGTTGGTGCAGTTGATAAAGGGGTAGTGAAAGCGCCGGTCGGCGGGGTCGAACAGCTCGCGCAGACAGTCATCGCAGGTGGCGATATCGGGCGAGATGAGCGTCGTGTGTGCGGTCTGGTCCTGCGACGCCACAATGCGAAAGCCCTGCTCGTCAGCGGCATCCCAAGCGCCCGCCGCCAGCTCGGCAACCTCGACATGTTCCACGCGAGCCGCGGCGGGCGCGGGCTCCGAAAGCGCGGCAACAAAATCTTCGAGTGCCTCGGCGCAAGCATGTGCCTCGACGTGCACGCCGTCACCTGCGTTGAGCACCCAGCCGCAAATGCCGTGCGCCATGGCCTCGCGATACACAAACGGCCGCATGCCGACGCCCTGCACAATGCCCGTTACATGGATATGCACATGCCGCATGCGGCCCTCCCTCGTCAAAACCGACCAAAAAGGGACAGGTTTATTTTGGTAGGTAAAACATCTAAACCTGCCAAGACAAACCTGTCCCTTTTTGGCAGGTGCGCTGCGGGAAATTCCCTTACAGCCCCAGACTCTGCTCGGTGGCGGCGCAGGTAAGCTCGCCATGCTTAACGCCACGCAGGCCCAGCAGACGGTCGGCCAGCTCGTAGACGCGCTCGCCGCGGCCCTTAAGTGCCAGAATCTCCAAACAGTTGTGGTGATCCAGATGCACGTGCATGGTCGATACGATCTCGTCGGTGTAGTCGTGCTGCACCTCGTCTAGGCGGCGTGTCAGGTCGCCGGTGTGGTGGTCGTAGATCATGGTGAGCGACCCGATGACCTGCTCGTCGGGCGTGCGCATCTGCTCCTTGGCGATCGAGGCGCGAATCAGGTCGCGTACGGCCTCGGAGCGGTTGGCCACATCGCCGCGGCGCGCAATCTGCTTGTCAAAGCGGCGCAGCAGGTCATCGGGTGCGGTGACCGAAAAGCGGACCAGCTCGGAGTTGGGGCCGCTGCAACGGCAGCTCGCCTCGGCGCCCGCGCCGTGATCATGTGCGTGCTCGCAGCCGTTAGCGTGCTCGTGCTCGGCCACGTTACACCAGCTTTACGGAGCCGACGGAGTTGTGATCGGCCTCGATGGCCTCCTCGTAGCCCTCGAGCGCGTCGTGGGCCTCGTGCAGCGCGGCCATGGCGGCCTCGAGCTTGGCGCCGATGCGCTCCATATCAAAGTTCTCGGTCGCATGCAGCAGCTGATGGCTCCACTCGTGAGCGAGCTCGATCGTGTCGTCGACCTGCTTGACGCTCATGGCAAGCTGGCTCATGTTCATTCCAACATCATGCATGGGAATCTCCTTATGTATGGGGTAATCCAGTGGTTCAGATTCTACTACGCCCGCTCTAAGCAGCGCCGCATAAGAAAACGGGTGCGAGTCCGTCTGACCCGCACCCGTTCACTGGGGGCTGTTTGTACCTACCATACTATCCGTGGTTACGCGGGGCGTACCCGGCACTCCGGCGAGCGGTGCAAATCCGCTCACGGACGGCAGCGTGCGACCGGCGTATTACAGGTGCTTCTCCAGCAGCGCCTGCAGCCTTGCCTTGGGCAGCGCGCCAACCGAGCGGTCAATTTCCTCGCCATTCTTAAAGACGATCAGCGTGGGGATGCTCATGACGCCAAACTTCATGGCGAGGTCCTGGTTGTCGTCGACGTTGCACTTGGCGACGGCAAGCTTGCCGGCCAGCTCATCGGCTATCTCGTCAACGATGGGCGAGAGCGAACGACACGGGCCGCACCACGGGGCCCAAAAATCAACCAGTACGGGCAGGCTATCGTTGACGACGGCGTCGAAGTTCTCGGGGGTGATCTGCTTAATGTCAGCCATGGTGACCTCCATAATGCGACGCGGCTTGGCCGCGTAAAACTCAGTACGACCGTGCTTATACCCAGCGGCTCGCAAAGCAACCACTCGCGGGCGGCTCTTTTATCAAAAGCGCCGCAAAACCCCTTTCTTCAGATATGTGGATATAAGGCGCATCGGCGTCAGCCGATATACATATACGGCTGCAAGTGGTATACTGTTTGTATGGATAGATACAGAAGCAACGACAACATAGTCTGGAGCTGCGACTACCATGTGGTCTTCTGCCCGAAATACCGCAGAAAGGTGCTCGTGGACGGCATCGACTCCCGCTTCAAGGAGATTGCGCACGAGGTTGCGGAAGAGCTCGATTTCGAGATAAGGGAAATCGAGGTCATGCCCGACCGCGTGCACATGCTCATCTCGGTCGACCCCCAGTTCGGCATCCACCGGGCCGTAAAGCGCATCAAAGGCAGGACCAGCCATGACTTGCGCACCGAGTTCCCGCAGCTGAAGCGCAAGCTGCCGACGCTCTGGACGAACAGCTACTTCGTCTCGACCGTCGGCGGGGCGACGCCCGAGACTGTCAGGCAATATATCGAGGACCAGAAGAACGCATGAGGGCCATGGACAAGAGCTTCGAGTACCGCATATACCCGAGCGCCGATCAGGAGGCCCTCCTGCAGAAGACCTTCGGCTGCTGTCGCTGGGTCTACAACAGGGTGCTGGCGATGAGGCGGGACGAGTACGCGCGGGCGGGCAAATCGAAGCACATCAACTCCTACATCACCCAGATCCCCGCCTGGAAGAAAACGGACGCGCCGTGGCTCTCCGAGGTGGACTCCATGGCGCTGCAGCAGTCCCTGCGCGACCTGGACAAGGCATATAGGAACTTCTTCCGCGCACCAGGCAAGGTGGGCTTTCCGAAGTTCAAGTCCAAACGCGCGGGGAGGAAGAGCTACCGCACGAACGGCGTCGGGATAATCGACGCCAGGCACGTGAGGCTGCCCAAACTGGGGACCGTCAGGGCACGGGTGAGCCGTCCCGTGGAGGGGCGCGTCCTGTCCGCGACGGTCAAGCAGGTGCCGAGCGGCAAGTACTACGTGGCGATATGCTGCGCGGACGTCCCCGCCACGGATGCACCGGCCCCGACCGTCGGATTCCTGGGGGTCGATGCGGGGATACACGACATAGCCACCTGCTCCACGGGGGAGCGCCTGCCCAACCCCAGAAACCTGCAGAGGAGCGAGAGGAAGCTGGCACGGGAGCAGCGACGGCTCTCGCGCAAGCGGAAGGGCTCCGCAAATCGCGCCAGGCAGCGTGTCAGGGTCGCGCGGGCGCACGAGAAGGTGGCCAACCGGCGGAAGGACGCCCTGCACAAGTTCACGACGCATGCGGTGAGAGAAAGCCAAAACATCGCGGTCGAGGACCTGAACGTCAGGGGCATGCAGAGGAACCGCCGCCTCGCCAAGGCCGTGGGCGATGCCGCCATGTCGGAGCTGGCGCGCCAGCTCGAGTACAAATGCGCATGGTCGGGGCGCGGCTTCGTATGGGTGGGCAGGTTCTATCCGTCCAGCAAGACGTGTTCCGCATGCGGTTACGTCTACAGGGGACTGACGCTGGCCGAACGGGTATGGGACTGTCCCGCGTGCGGCATGCGTCACGACCGCGACCTAAATGCCGCCGTCAACATCGCCCGCGAGGGAAGGAGAATCCTGGAAGGTACCGCAGGGCATGCGGGAACCGCGGCGGATGCCGCAAACGCTTGTGGAGAGGGCGTAAGACCTACGGCTGCATGCGCAGTCTAGGCAATTCTCGGTGAAGCAAGAATCCCCTGGCTTTAGCCATGGGGAGTGTCAAATAATGGTGGGCACGCAAACGATTGGAGAGCGCATACCTATGTCACAAAGCCAGAAAAAAGAAGCCATCGCTCAGGCGGCCGAGCAGGAGCTCGCATCGCTTGCGGGTCGTGGCGTGCGCATCGCAGGCAACGCGTGCTCGCCAATTGTGCTGGTAAAAGGCGATTTGGATGAAGCCGAGCGCTCGGGCGGCGAGCTTGCCGCGGGCGCGGATGGCGCGGCGCTGCGTAAGGCGCTCGGGGCCATCGGCTATGCGCCCGAGGATTTTTGCGTGCTGGCAAGCGTCGCCGGCGCGGGTGACGGAACGGTGGCGGTGGGCCACGCCCTGCCGTGCGAGCTGTTCCGCGAGGCGCTCGAGGCGCTGGATCCCGAGGCGGTGCTGCTGCTAGACAACAGTGCGGCAGACATGATGCGCGAGACCTATGCCGATATGCTCGTGGCGATCGAGGACTTTGACACCGCCATGCTCAAGCCCGGCCTGGTCGCCCATGTGCAAGGGCGCCGAGTGCTGGCGCTCGACGGTTTTGAGGCGGCGCTCACCGACAAGGCCGCCAAGCAACGCATGTGGGCCTACATCAAGCAGCTGACCCCGGCCGCCGCGCCGCTGTAGCGGACTGGCGCCGACAAAGCGGCTCAAACGGACTGGTCGTGGCGCCAGCTTTTCGCGCCGCTACATCACGGCACGCAGCTCAAATCGATCGCCGTTGATGCGGAACTGGCAGTTGCCGTTCATGCGTTCGACGGCAAGCTTGATGCTCTTGGTTCCAAAGCCATGACCGGCATGCTGGGCTATGGGCATGCCGTCGACCATATGCGGCGGACGGTCAAACGTGTTGGAGACCAAAAGCAGCAGCTGCCCGTCCTCGTAGCGCAGGTCCAGATTGACGAACCGCTTGCCCTGGGGAGCGGCGCTTGCGGCGACGATGGCGTTGTCCAGGGCATTCGAGAGCACGCTGAACAGGTCGGCGTCGGCTACATGGACGCTCTCGGGCACGGCGGCGCGCAGATCGGCGGTGATGTCGTGTTGATTGATATCCGAGATAAATGACGAAAGTGCGATGTTGACCGTGTCGTTGGCGCAGTAGCGGCGCACGGCGGTGCGGTCGTTCGTCTCGCAGAGATCGTCGATGCGCTTGAGCGCCTCGTCAATGTGACCCTCTTCGATCAAAACCGCAAGGCCGCGCAGGAAGTGCCGCATGTCATGGCGCAGAACCGAAAGCTCGCGTCCGGATTGGCGCCAGGCCTCGAGCTCTTTGATGGCTGCGTTGTCGCGGGTCGCGAGCATCCAGCGCTCGCGCTCGGCGGTTTCCTTTGCCTCGTATTCGCGCAGATACACAGCAAGAAACATAAGGTAGAACGCGCAAAGCGCAAACGCCAAAAACTCAACCGTTACCACGGAGCCAGAGTGGAAGAGCGTGGTGTAGACGTTGGTGGCGTAGTCAAAGATGTAATAGACGAGCGGCAGGATGAGCAGAATCTCGAGCTCGGTGCGGCTTTTGATCGCCAGGCGCGGACCGATGTCGCCGGCCCAGTGCAACAGGACGGCAAAGACACCGGCCGTGGTGATAATACGCGCCGCGTAGTATGCGATTTGCGAACCGGTGGCGGCGAGCGCGGCGATGCCCATCCAGTTGCTGAACTGGCAGCTCAGGTAGGCACTGGTGACGCCCAGCATGGTGAGTAGCGGGCTCACGCGATAACGCACGCATAGGTAGATAATGAGCGGCAGATGCACGACGAGCGGATATGCCTGGCGGGCGAATAGCTCGCCGCCGACGGCGTTGGCGAGACCAAATGCGGTTCCAGTTATGGCGCCGACCGCGACCAGCTCGAGTGAATGGCGGCGGTTAATCTCGATGCCGCAGAGCGCCGCCGAGGCAAAAACGCCAAAGAGCAGGGTCGTTGTGTGGTGGATTGCCCAAAGCACCATTTCGGCCGTGGAGAGCATTAGCGCCTCCCGCCCTCGAACCGTGCCGCAAAGTAGGCGTCCTGGAACCCCTGTTTGCAGCTGCGTGCTAACGGGATGCTGTCTCTTATACACATCTCCGA
>USHS01000080.1 GCA_900554585.1 uncultured Collinsella sp. | reverse complement strand
TTTTTGATGTATCGATTTTTAGCCGAGGCAAGTCCAGTTGACTGGGGTCGAGCCGTGCTGTTCGAGTAGCCGATTGGCTGCCGAGAAGGGGCGCGACCCCATAAAAGCGGGGAGTTCTGCCGTGGCACGGTTGGCCGAAAGCGGCGACGGGTGTGTGGATGCCAGGCAGAACTTGCCGCTTGCCTTGCCCGCGCCGGTCGCGGCGAGCTTGCCTTCGACCATCTGCTGGGCAAAGCGGCCCCATGCCAAAAAGACGACCGGTTGGGGCAGCAGGCAGCAGCGTTCGATAACATAGTCGGTGAGCGTGCTCCAACCAAGTTTGGCGTGCGAGTTGGCGGCATGCTCGCGCACGGTGAGCGTGGTGTTAAGGAGCAGGACGCCCTGTTGTGCCCATGGGGTTAGGTCTCCCGTGGCGGGAATGGGGCAGCCCAGGTCGGCATTGAGCTCCTTATAGATGTTGCGCAGGCTCGGCGGCAGTTTGGTTTGCGTCGCGGGGACCGAGAACGAAAGCCCCATGGCCTGGTTGGGTCCGTGATAGGGGTCTTGACCCAAGATGACAACTTTGGCTTGGTCTGCCGGCGTGTAGGCGAGGGCATTGAGGATGTCGTCTTGTGCCGGGTAGATAGTCTGCTCGGCACGTAAAAGGGCGATGCGCTCGAGCAGCTGGTTCGTAGTGTCACGTACCGGCTGCGGCGCATCGCCCAACCAAGTTGTTATGTTGCGGTCGCGAGTTGCGGTGTCCATGGGGCTCCTTTATGGCAGATGCTCTGTTGGCATCTATTGTAAAGGCGCACCGGTTGCCTTTATGCCGCGGCTGCATGAAGAGTGGGGTCTACGAGACGCGCTCGGGCGCTCCTGCCATACGGGCCTGTCCATGTTCACGGAGGCGCGGAAGCTCGACGGTTGCCACCAGGACACCGATGAGGATGAGAGCGGCACCAAAGAAGGCGATGGGGCTCAGGACCTCGCCGACCAGGAAGAACGAGAAGACGGCGGAGCAGACTGGCTCGAGCGAGAAGGCGAAGCCGGTGGTCTCGGCAGGCACGTGGGGCTGCACGAGCGTCTGGGTGATAAAGCCGTAGGCAGAGCAGATGAGTGCGAGCGCAACGACGACCACGATCTCGCTGGGCGTACTGGGAAGCGTGAAGCCGCCAAAGGTGAATGCGGCGATGCCCGAGAACAAGCCGCCAAAGCCCAGCTGCCAAACGCCCAGAGCAAGCGGATTGACTTCTTCGACAAACCGCTTGGCGACAATGATGTGCCCGGCGTAGACAAAGGCGGAGAACAACATGATGAGCGCGCCCGGGTTCAGGCTGGTGAAGTCGGCACCCGAGAGCAGCAACATACCGCAGGTGACGATGGCAGTGCCGACGAGCACTTTGCGTTCGGGTGCGCGGCGCAGCAGGGCGGCGTTGGCAAACGGCACGATCACGACCGTCAGGCTCTGCAAAAAGCCGGCAGTGGAGGCGGAGGTGAGGCTGGAGCCCAGGCACATGCAGGTGAGTTCGGTTGCCATAATGGCGCCGATGATGGCGGCGCGGACCATAAGGTCACGGTTGATGCGCAACGCGTGCTTGTGGAAGAGCAGCAGGCAAGCCGCAAAGGCGATGATACAGCGCAGCGCAACGATGCTCGTGGCGTTCATGCTGTCCATGCCGATCTTCATGAGGGGATACGAAAAGCCCCATGCGACGGGAACGGAAAATGAGAGCGCGATTGCTTTTTTGCGATCCATGGGACTCCTTTTGTTACAGAACGGTTTCGCACAAAGGATTCTGCTCCCAGATTTGGATGTAGTAAAGCGAATGTATCTTCAGTATGATTAAGAAATACTAATGTTGACAGAAAAACCCTGGCAAAACGTTTTACGGCTGCATTGATGTGGAGGCACGATGGCATCGCGGTATCAGATTGTTTGTATGGTGGTCGATCGCGGCAGTCTTAAGGCCGCGGCGGACGAGTTGGGCTATACGCAAAGTGCGGTGAGCCAGGCCGTCAAGGCGCTCGAGCGCGAGCTGGGCACCACGCTTATCGAGCGCGGTAAGCAGGGCGTTTCGCTTACGCGCGACGGTAAACAATATCTGCCGTACCTGCGCCAGATTGTGACCGCCGAGGTCGAGCTCGAGGGCAAGCGCCAGGAGCTGCTGGGGCTTTCGTCGACCGATATTCGCATCGCGACGTTTACTAACGTGAGTCGTACCGTGCTGCCGCGTGTGATCCGCGACTTTGGTGCGCTGCACCCGGGCGTACGCTTCACCCTCAAACAGGGCGATTACACGCGCAACGCTCAATGGGTGCACGATGGCGTGGTTGATTTTTGTTTTACGGCACGCGGATTTACCGCTGGGCTCGAGAAGCGCGTCGTCTATCACGACGAGTTGGTAGCATTGTTGCCGGCCGAGCATCCGCTGACGGCAAAGGAAAAGGTGACACTTGCCGACCTGGCGTCCGAGCCGTTTGTGCTGCTGGATGAGGGCGAACAGAGTCTGGTGCTCGATGCATTCGCAACGCATGGGCTGTCGCCGCATGTGACGAGTGAGGTGACCGATGACTACACCATCATGGCGATGGTGGAGGAGGGCCTAGGCGTGAGCATGCTCTATCGTCGTACTGTGGAGGGCATGCGAGCCGATATTCGTGTGCGGCCCATCGTGCATGCCCCCTCGCGCGACGTGGTGGCCGCCTGGCGCAGCTGGGACACCATGCCCATCGCCACGAGGCACTTTATCGACTATATGAGCTCGCATATTGTCAATTAATGACTGGCGTGGCGTTGAGTGCGGTGTTTAGCGGGTTGTCGCTTTGGCTTGGGTGGCGCGATAGGTGCGTGCCGGGTGGCAGAGTAGTACCGCCACGACCATAAAGAATGCCGTGGTGCCCAGGCTGATGGGGTAGACCATCATGATGTTCGCAAAGGTGCGGAAGTGCGGGAACACGCAGAACACCCAATAGAAGCGGATGCCGCAGACGCAGATCATGGTGATGAGGGCGGGCGTGAGCGAGATGCCAAAGCCGCGCAGGTAGCCTGACATGTTTTCGTAGAACATGCTAAAGGCGTACGCCGGGAAGATCGAACATACGCGGATATAGCCGATTGAGACGATGTTGGGATCGCTGTTGAACAGCGACAAGATCTCGCGCCCCAGGCCGACAATGACGACAATCGTGGTGAGCGCAACGATACCGCCTTCGACCAGGCAGACCTTAAGCGTCTTGGTGCAGCGATCGATCTGACGGGCACCGTGGTTTTGTCCCACAAAGGTGGTGCACGCCTGGCTAAAGCTGTTGAGCAGGTTGTAACACACGTACTCCAGGCTCATGGCGGCGCTCGATGCGGCCATGACCTCGGTGCCCAGACTGTTGATGGCGGACTGGATGATGATATTGGCGACGGCAAAGACGGCGCTTTGGATGCCGGCGGGCAGGCCGATCTTGACGATGCGCTTGAGGGCGACGGGGTCGATAGCCAAGTCACGCGGGGTGACGCGGACGACAGAGTCGGTCTTGAGCAGGCGGATAAAGAGCGTAGCGGCGCTGACGGTGTAGGCGATGGCGGTGGCGATGGCGACGCCTGCGACGCCCCAGTGGAGTACGGGGACAAAGATGAGGTCCAGGCCAATGTTGAGGACGGTGGACACGGCAAGCGCCTGCAGCGGCATGCGGGTGATGCCGACGGAGCGGAAGATCGCGGCCTCAAAGTTGTAGAGCAAGATCGAGGGCATGCTCAGTAAAAAGACGCGTAGATAGAGTGAGGCGAGCGGCATGGTCTCGGCGGGAACGTTGAGCGCGGCGAGCATGGGCTCGGCAAAGATCTCGCCCAGCGCGATGACGACGAAGCCCACGAGCGCCATTAAAATCGAGGTATGGACGGCGCGTTTGACCATGTTCTGATCGTTGCGGCCGATGGCGTTGGCGATGACCACGTTGGAGCCAAGCGACATGCCAATTAACAGGTTGAGCATAAGACTGGTAAGCGGAACATTGGAGCCGACCGCCGCCATGGCGAGGGTTCCCTGGTCGCCCGAGAAATTACCAATGATGACCGTGGCGATTAGGTTCGACAGCTGCTCCAAGATGCTCGTGGCGGCCACGGGGAAGGCGAACAGGGGAATATTGCGCCACAGCGAGCCGGTGGTCATGTCAATGTGCTTAGATACGGTGTCAGCCATGCGCTCTCAATCTCTAACATGCTATTTTGCGCTTATTTGCGCAGACGATGATACTCCTAATCGACTAGTCATTGGGGACGTTCTAAAACGATTAGTCATTCAAGAACGTCTCCAATGACTAGGTGGGGAAGGCGTGCGACAATGGTGGGCGTTGTGTAGTCCGCGCTAAGGAGTTGCCATGTTGTTGTGTCCCATTTGCCATGAGCCGCTGGTGGATGACGAACGCGGTGCTGTGTGCGCGGGCGGACACCGGTTTGACCGTGCGCGCGAGGGCTATCTATATCTGCTGCGCTCGTCCAAGAGCGGCGACTCCATGGGCGATCCCAAGTCGCAGGCACGCAGCCGTCGCGACTTTCTGAATCGCGGTTACTATGCGCCGTTGCGCGATGCGATGGTCGAGCTGGTGCGCGAACGAACGGCTGAGCGCGGGGCATCCGCAGGCAAGCCTCTGACCCTGCTCGACATCTGCTGCGGCGAGGGCTATTACACGAGCGCCATGGGCTCGGTGGCGAACGTTGATGCCTACGGCTTTGACCTGGGCAAGGAAATGGTGCGCTTGGCTGCCAAGCGCGGCGGCGCGACGTATTTCGTTGCCAACATGAAGGACATCCCCGTGGCAGATGGCGCCTTCGATATGGTGACAGAGCTCTTTGCTCCCTTTAACGAGCGCGAGTTTGCCCGCGTGCTGGCGCCCGAGGGCTCGCTCTACACCGTGATTCCAGGTGCCCGCCATCTGTTTGGGCTCAAGGAAGTGCTCTACGACACGCCGTACCTTAACGACGAAAAGCTGCCGAAGACGACCGAGCTAAAACTGGTCGGCACGCAGCGGGTATCCGCGAACATTACGCTCCAGACGCAGGCCGACATCGAGGCCGTGTTCCAGATGACGCCCTACTACTACCGCACGCGACCAGTAGACAAAGAGCGCCTGGCAAACTTGGACTCGCTCCAAACGGATATCGACTTCATCATCGCCGAGTACCGCCACTAACCTACCAAAAAGGGACAGGTTTATTTTGGCAGGTTTTATCTGGGCAAACGTAAAGGGCCGACCGCGGGGATGCGCGATCGGCCCTTTTAGTTGCTTGATAGCAGGGGTTATGGGAGACAGGTGCCTACAGGCGGTCCTTGTTTTCGGCCTTAATGTCGTGTGCCTGCTGAATAAAGAACAGGTCGTACACCACGATGACAAAGGCGCCATAGTTGATGGCGTCGCCGCCAAACGCGGGGAGCGTGAGCACAGCCTGCGCAATCGTGGCGATTGCGGCGACGATGCCGAGCTTAAACGCGCCGCCTACCTGCGAAGGCTTGTTGGCGCCCTTGATGCCCGCAACGCCCGCGGCGAGATCGATGAGGCCCTTGGCGACAAGCACGACCGTGGCGAGCATGGCGTTCGGCCCGTAGGTGGACTCGAACTTGCCGGTCGCGATGCCGGCGATTCCAATGACGAGACTGGCGATGCCCAGAACAAAATAAATCAGGGCAAGGATTTTGAGTGTCTTGCGAGCGGCGCTCATAGCTGGTCCTTTCGATGCGGGCGCGGAGAATCTGTCGCACCCAGGTTGCGGCACATATCGTGAAGCACATTGTAGTTCAACGGAGCGATGCATGCGTTTGAAAGCGCTTTGAGCCTGTGCGGTCCAACCTTTCAAAAAGGAAAGCCAGCTGTAAGTCAAATCGATGGCAGCTCATGTGCGGCGCTGCGATGATGAGGCCGTGATAAGAAGTGAGTCTAAGGAGGAGCCATGATGTACGGACCAGAGCAAGTGCGTGAACCGCGGTCGTTGGGAAGGCGCATGGGTGATTCTGTGATCGCTGCCGTGTGCACGGGATTGATGGCGGTGCTTTGCATTGGGATGCTGTGGACCATGTCGCATGTGGGACAATAACGGACGGTTGGGTGCCAACTGAGGTGGCGCTCACGTATTCGTTTTGTTTGCTAAGGAGTGTCCATGGGCGTCGTCGATCCCTTTTCTGTTGCTCGGGCCGCGGGGCTTGAGCTGACCGGGAAGTCCGAGGGCCTCACGCTCACCGACGGCACGATGGAA
>USHS01000079.1 GCA_900554585.1 uncultured Collinsella sp. | reverse complement strand
CAAGCAGAAGACGGCATACGAGATGCTCAGGAGTCTCGCGGGCTCGGAGATGTGTATAAGAGACAGGGCGGCACCTGGTCGGGCATATCGGCAGCAAGAGTACCGGGACGCTTGCTGTAGCGGAACACATGCATACGCGAAAAGCCCACGCGGCGGCACAGCGTCAGCGACTCCTCAAACTCCTCGTCCGTCTCGCCGGGAAAACCGACGATGACATCGCACGAAAGAGACACCTGGGGCAAGTTGGTGCGAATCATGCGCACCGTCTCCTCAAAGGCCTCGGCGCTATAGGGACGGCCCATGCGATGCAGTGTCCTGGTGCAGCCGGACTGCACGGGCAGGTGTAAAAACGGGGCGATGCGCTTCGGATAGCGCGCCATGACCTTAAGCAGGGACTCGGAGATATCCATGGGCTCGACCGAGGAAATGCGCACATGCGGAATGGACGTGCGCTCCACGATCGCCTCGAGCAGCTCATCGATCTCGACGTGTTCATCAGTCGCGCTCTTGCCATCATAGGCGCCCAGGTTCACACCCGTCAGCACCACCTCGGGCACGCCGGCCTCCTGAGCCTCACGAACTTGCTCGAGCACGGACTCGACGGGCACGGAGCGCTCGGGGCCGCGGGCCTTCCACACAATGCAATAGGTGCAACGATGGTTGCAGCCGTCCTGAATCTTCACGCCCAGACGCGAGTGACCGAGCGCGTCGACAACCTCGCCGTCACTGCAGGCGGGAACGTCATCGGACTCAACGCCCAGCACCTCACAGACGCGTTCGGCGACATCGATCTTGGACGGCTCGGCGATCACGCGGTCCGAAAGCTCCAGCAGCTCCTCGGGATGCAGATTGACCACGCATCCGGTCACGACCACATAGGGCTCGTTTGGATAGGCTAGCGCATGGCGAACAGCCTTACGGGTCTTGGCCTCGGCCTCGCCCGTAACGGCACAGGTGTTAATGACGATCAGCTCAGCATCCTGAGGCTCCACCATCGCAAAGCCCAGGCGCATTAGATCGGCAGTGATACGGTCGGACTCAACCCGGTTGACGCGGCAACCGAGGTTGACGACAGAGATATGAGGTGCGAGCACGCGGGCTCCTTAATCGAGGATGTCGTCGAGAGCGCTCTTGATGCGATCGGTTACCGACTTCTTACCGGAAGCGACGTCATCGCCCATCTCGTCGGCAAAAGCGCGAAGCAGCTCGCGCTGCTTGTTGGAGAGATTGGTGGGGACGAGCACGCGCAGCTGAACGATCAGACGGCCACGCGAGCCGCCACCGCCGATACGGGGCATGCCGTAGTTGCCAACGCTCACGGTGTCACCGTACTGTGCGCCGGCGGGGACGCACAGCTTGACGACCTCATCGGGCAAAATGCCCTCGACCTCGATCTCGCAGCCGAGCGCAGCCTGCGCAATCGAGATATCGCTCACGAGGTACAGGTCGTCACCGTTGCGCTTAAAACGCTCGTGGTCGGCAACACGAACGTTGACGATCAGGTCGCCCGAGGGCTCACCGCGAAGGCCTGCCTCGCCAAAGCCGCTCACGCGCAGCTGGCGACCGGTCGAAACGCCGGCGGGGATATCGATGTCGATCTTTTCGTGCGAAGGTGTGCGGCCCTGACCGTCGCAGGTCTCGCAGGGATGGTCGATGACCGTGCCCTCACCGTGGCAGTCGGGGCAAGGCGAAGAGGACTGAACCTGGCCCAGGAACGAGCGCTGGACCGTCGTGACATAGCCTGTGCCGTGGCAGCGGCTGCACTGCTTTTCCTGTGCGCCCTCGGCCCTACCAGTGCCGTTACAATCCTCGCAGGGGGCAAGGCGGTCATAGCTGATCGTCTTTTTGCAACCGAGTGCCGCCTCCTCAAGGGTCACCGAAAGGGAGATCGCCATATCGCGGCCGCGACGACGCTCACGGCGATTTCGGGCGCCACCGCCGGCACCGCCGCCAAAGAACGACGAGAAGAGGTCGTCCATGCCCATGCCGCCAAAGATATCGTTGATATCGACGTAGCCCGAACCACCAGGGCCGTCCGCGGTGCCGTAACGGTCGTAGTTAGCACGCTTCTGCTCGTCGGAAAGAACGGAATAAGCCTCGTTGAGCTCTTTGAACTTGGCCTCGGCCTCGGGGTCGTCCGAAACGTCCGGGTGTACGGTACGGGCCTTCTTTAGAAACGCGCGCTTAATCGTCCGCGCGTCGGCATCCTTGTCGACGCCAAGTACCTCGTAGTAATCCCTATTTTCCGACACGACCGAATCCTTCCGACTTTCATTATTGTCACAGTGCGTCCTATACCCAAGCTGGGCCGGCCGCAAACAGAGGGCTAGATGTTATTGCATTGCGTAGGGCGAAAGCATGGCACGCTGCGAGCAGCTCGCAAACCAAACCGACACGAGCGCAAACATAAATCCGTTGGCAAAACCGTTGGCAAACTGCATCGCGCCGCGTTTCCACCACAGCAGGCTGCGGTGCAGCACGCCGTCCGAGAGCACCATGAACAAGCCCATGGCAAACGGAATAAAGCACATCACCGCAAAGGCCGAGAACACGCCCGAGATGGCCGACAGCACCAAAAACGGTGCCACGATGCCCATCAGGTAAAAACCGGTACGGGCCTTGCCTTCCAGGCGCTCGGCCTCGACATGAGCGCGACCGACCAGATCTCCACCCGAGGCACCGTTGGTGCCAGCGTGACCCATGCCGCTAATGCGGACCTCGTCGCCATCGTGCGTGCCGGCAGGGAACTCAATCGTCTGCTCGGAGGTCACACGGGTCCGCCCGCTGCCGCCGCAATCGGGGCAGGGGTCGGCAACGACCTTACCGGAACCGCCGCACTCGGGGCAGGCCGACTGGAACGTGCCGGCACCGAACAGAAAGGACAGGTCGACATCGATATGACCGCGACCACCGCAGCTCGGACAGGTATGGGCATGCTCGGACGAAACGGAGCCCGATCCGCCACAATGTCCGCAGGTGTCAAAGCGGGTGTAGCGAACGGTCTTGCGGGCACCACTCTTGGCCTCCTTGGCGTCGAGCTTGATATCGACGACCACGTTGGCGCCACTCTCGGGGTTGTAGGCCGCCTGGCCGCGACGGGGCTGGCCCCAGGCGCCCCCGAAGGGGAAACCGCCGTCAAAGGGATTGCCGTAACCGGCGCTGCCGGCATAGCCACCGCCATAGGGCGAAGCCGTCGGTGCACCGGCGAAGGGGTTGCCCGAGCGCATGGCGTCGTAGCGCGCACGCTTCTGCTCGTCCGAAAGCACGGCGTAGGCCTCGGAAACCTCTTTAAACTTTTCCTCGGCATCAGGTTCTTTGTTGACGTCCGGATGGAGCTTGCGGGCCTTTTGCTGGAAGGCCTTCTGTATATCACGCGAGGTGGCGTCCTTGGAGACACCCAAAATCTCGTAGTAATCTTTTTCGTTCATCGTCGCCATGCGCGGCAACCTCCTGCTCACAGCAGCGTATATATTGCGGTAATTCTACCCGAGCGGCCTAAGCTAGACCCCAAAACAGCTCGAACAGCACATTTCCATCGAGCCAGCCCAAGTGGGTGGGCGCTAAACGGGCGTGGGCACGACCTGCGATAACGTCTTTCGAGGCGACGCACCCCGCATGCCCCTCGACATAATCGGGCACCCAAGTGGCAAGACCCAACTCGAGCGCACGGTCACAGGCCGCCGTCAACTCGTCTGCAGCAATAATGCTTGTCGAGCGCACCAATAGATCGGGCCCAATGCCACGCGTCATGCGGCAGGCGAGCATCAAATCCTCGGCCGCAGCCTCGCGCTGCGACAGATACTCGGCATCAAACTTCGTCGCGGTGTCGTCGCGTTGCACCAGACGCACGCGATACGCTTCGCCGCGAGCGGGCACGTCAGGAAACAGCCCGGCCAAGCGATCGAAGTCCCCGACATCGAGCATACCGGCGGCAGAGCGACCCAAGCCCAGATAGCCCTGACCGGTCCAATAGGCAATGTTGTGGGCGCACTCATGACCGTCGAGCGCGTAGCTTGCAACCTCATACGGGTGATAGCCGGCAGCACCCAGACGCTCACGCGCCGCGTCCATGCACGAAGCCTGAAAATCCTCGTCGGGCTCGAGCGACTCGTCGCGACACGCCATGCGATAGAGCGGCGTGCCCTCCTCGAGCGTGAGAGGGTACACCGATACATGATGCGGCGCCGCCGCCAACACGCCATCGAGCGTGCGCTGCCAGCTTGGCGCGGTTTGCCCGGGAAGGCCGCACATCAGGTCGCACGACACATCGAGCCCAGCGTCCTTAACCGTCGTGATGGCAGCGAGCGCCCGATCGGCATCGTGAATGCGACCGATGGCGGTAAGTTCGGCGTTATCGAGCGTTTGCACGCCCAGAGAGACGCGTGTGACACCAACCTCGGCAAGCGCAGTGGCAAGCTCGGCGGTCAGCGACTCAGGATTGGCCTCGCAGGTAAACTCAACGGGCTTGCACCACGCAGAGATACGCCGGGCGAGTTCTACCAGACGCTCCCCCGTCAGCGACGGCGTGCCGCCGCCAACATAGACGGTGCAGACCTGCGCAAGCGCCCCTGCGTCGCCAAAGGCATCGAGGCGCGCATACAGCTGCTCAAAATAGGCATCGAGCGCAGCGCTCAGGTCGCACGGAGCAAAACTGCGTGAGTCAAAGTCGCAGTATCGGCACTTTTGGGCACAAAACGGCACGTGGACGTACAGCGCGGTAACGGCCACCGTTAGGCCTCCAACGGATGAGCGGGCACCGACTCGCCGGCGGCAAGTGCGGCCTCGCAGGCCACCACATCGCGCTCGATATCATCGACCAATGCCATGAACTCCTCGTATGTGGAGCAGCGCACCACTTGGGCGCGCCAGGCGGCAGCATGGGGCATGCCCTTTAGATACCAGCTCGCGTACGTGCGGGCACGCGACATGAGCGGCAACAGCTCGTGCGTGAGCGTCAGGTGCTCGCGCAGGGCATCCAAGCGCTCGCGTGAGGAGCGAGACGGCACCGGCGTAGCGTCGAGTGCAAGGTCACGGGCATCGCCGAACACCCAGGGATTGCCATAGATACCGCGCGCGATGAACACGGCGCTGGCGCCGGAGCTGCGTAGACGCTCCGCCGCATCCTCGGCCGAGAACACGTCGCCCGAACCGATAACAGGAATCTCGACGGCGTCGGCCACCTCATCGACGACCGACCAATCGGCCTGGCCCGTATAGAGCTGCGTGGCGCAACGGCCATGCACCGCCACCGCAGATGCACCTGCTCCCTCGAGCATCTGGGCAAACGTCGCGGCATTACGGTCTTCGGCGTAAAAACCCTTGCGAATCTTTACGGTCACGGGCACGTGCGCCGCACCCACCGCCGCCTCGACAATCTTCTCGGCCAGATCGGGCGTGCGCATAAGCGCCGAGCCCTCGCCCTTGGTGACGACCTTGCGAGCCGGACAGGCCATATTGATATCAATGAGCGACAGGCGATCGCCCACGCGATCCTCGACGGCAGCGACGGCGCTCGCAAACTGATCGGGCTTAGAGCCAAAGAGCTGCACACAGATCTGCTGTTCCTCGTCGGCCGGCAGCACCAGGCGCCAGGTCTTATTGCTGGCATAGGCAAGGCCTGCAACGCTCACCATCTCGCTATAGGCAAGATGAGCACCGCGGCGGCGGCACATGATGCGATAGGCGGGGTCGGTTACGCCCGCCATAGGAGCCATAAGGAACGGCTGCTCGGCATAGACGCCCAGCAGCCGCTTGCTGTATTCAGAAAGTGCCATGGACCTACTCGTCCACCTTGAGAATCGCCATAAAGGCCTCCTGCGGGACCTCGACCGAGCCGATGGCCTTCATGCGCTTTTTGCCCTCTTTCTGCTTCTCGAGCAGCTTGCGCTTACGCGAGATATCGCCGCCATAGCACTTGGCCAAAACGTCCTTACGGCGCGCCTTGACGGTAGAGCGGGCGATGATCTTGTTGCCGATGGCGCCCTGAATAGGCACCTCAAACAGCTGACGCGGAATGATTTCCTTGAGCTTGTCGCACAGACCGCGGGCCAGGCCATAGGCCTTGTCCTTGTGCACGATAAACGAAAGCGCATCCACCTCGTCGCCCGAAAGCAGGATATCGAGCTTGACAAGCTCGGAGGGACGATACTCGTTGAACTCATAATCGAGCGAGGCATAGCCCTTGGTGCGGCTCTTGAGCGAATCGAAGTAGTCCATGATGCTGTCTCTTATACACATCTCCGAGCCC
>USHS01000078.1 GCA_900554585.1 uncultured Collinsella sp. | reverse complement strand
AACACCTCGGCCCCCTCGGCAGCGCATACGCCACGCGCGCAGCCCTCGGCAATCAGAGCCGCGGCAACGCCTTCATCAGCGGCAGGCCACGCAGCATGGGCAACGGCGCCGGGTGTAAAGCCCGTCTCCTTGGGAGACGCCGCATGCATGGCTGACAGGGTCGCCGCCAGTGCATCCATCGCGGCGTCGAGCACCGCGGCATCCGCCAAGTGGTCCGCATCACCCACGGAAAGCTTGCGAACGGAGCCCTGCGCCACCAACCCGCGCAGTGCGGCATCGACCTCGCCGACACCAAGATCCAAAGCCTCGGCAACATCAACCGCCGTAACCGGCAGCATCTGCAGTGCCAGCCAAGCGCCCACACCGCCCGCGATATCGCCGGAATCAAGCGCCGCAAACAGTGCGAGCTCGCCGGCAGAAAGCTCGCGCGAGCGACGGCAGCGCGATAGCAGCACGCGCCCGCCGCCGATGAGCATAACGGGCGAATACGACAGCACCACGGCATGGTCTCCGGCGCGCAGCGGCAGCGGCTCCTCCAATCGCACCTGCACGGTACGGGTCTCACCCACCGTCATGGGGGCCTCGCCCTCCAAAAGCATGATGCGGCCGACGACTTCGGCCGTGCCGGCCATCACATGCACGCGCGCGCCCGACTCGAGCACGCGCGGCTTGGTGCCCTCGCGGCCCAGGTAGGTGAACGTCATCATAAAGCGCAACGTCTGGCCAAAGCGGTCCGCCACGCCGAGCATCTCACCGCGATCGAGAGCGGCAACACCATCGCCCACCAAGTTGAGCGCCACGCGCTGTCCGGGCAGTGCTCGCGGCGTATCGCCATGCACCTGAATCCCGCGCACGCGACAGACCGTACGCGACGGCAGGGCGACGAGTTCGTCGCCCACCGCAACCGGCGCATCGTGCAACGTTCCCGTCACGACAGTACCGACGCCCTTGATCGTAAAGCAGCGGTCAATCGGCAGACGCGGCGCGGCATCGGTGAGCTCGACACGGGCACGGCAGGCATCCCAGCAAGCACTTACCTGCTCGTCGAGCACCGCAAGCAGCCCGTCGATCCCCTCGCCCGTCTTAGACGACACGGGCACAATCGGCGCGCCCGCAAACACGGTACCCGACAAAAAGTCATCGACATCGAGCTCGGCAAGCTCGGTCATCTCGGCATCGGCCAGGTCACACATCGTCAGCGCGACCAACATATGCGTGACGCCCAGCAGCTCCAGCACGTGCACGTGCTCGCGCGTCTGCGGCATCACGCCCTCGACGGCCGAAACCACCAGCACGGCCACGTCGATGCCCGTGGCGCCCTGCACCATGGCGCGCAAGTAATGCGCGTGGCCCGGCACGTCGACCAGGCCAACGATCTTGCCACTCGGCAGCGCCAGCTCGCCAAAGCCCAGCTCCACGGTCATACCGCGACGGCGCTCAACCTCCAGACGATCGGGATTCTTGCCAGTCAGTGCCTCGATCAGTGCCGACTTACCATGGTCAACGTGACCCGCCGTGCCAACGATAACGGGGCACTCCACCAGCGCCTGAACCTCACTCATCGAGCAATCGCCTTCTCAACGCACGCGACGAGCGTCGACGCCGCCGTCTCGATATCGCGGTCGCCCACGAGCGTACGGACGTCAAACAAAATGCGATCGTGCGAGGTTCGCGTGACGACCGGCGTGTCGAAGTCCTGGACAAGCGAGCGCTTGAGCGCATCGACCGTCAGGCGCGCTTCAACAAGACGCACGGCAACGCACATCGTGGGCAGCTCGACGGTAGGCAGCGAGCCGCCGCCGGGAGTCGACGACTCCTCGACAATCTCCAACTCAACGGCACACGGGCAACCTGCCTTATCGAGCCCGGCGACCATACGATCACGCAGCTTACGGGCACGTCGCTCCAAATGAGCCTGCGGCAGCGTAAGCATGCTGAGCACCGGAATATCGCGATGGGCAACATCGGCGCCATCCATGTAGATACGCAGCGTGGCCTCGAGCGCCGACAGAGCCAGTTTGCCCGGACGCAGAGCACGCATGAGCGGATGTGCGCCGCAGGCCTGGACCAGATCGCGACGGCCCATGATAATACCCGCCTGTGCGGCACCGAGCAGCTTATCGCCCGAGCACGACACCAGATCGAGCCCTGCCGAAACCGAAGCCGGCGTGGTTTCTTCGCCGCCGCGCACCAAGATGTCGTCGGGCAACAGCGCGCCCGAGCCCTGGTCCTCGTAGAACAGCAGGCCATGCTTGTGAGCAAGCGCCGCAAGCTCCCGAGAACCAACCTCCTCGTGAAAACCCTCGATGCGATAGTTGGAAGGATGAACCTTCAGGATCATGGCCGTTTCGGGCGTGATGGCACGCTCGTAGTCGCCCAGGTGTGTGCGGTTGGTGGCGCCGACCTCGACAAGTTTGGCGCCCGAGGCCGCCATGACGTCGGGAATACGGAAGCTGCCACCGATCTCGACAAGCTCGCCGCGGCTGACGATGACTTCCCTGCCTGCGGCATGGGTCGCCAGCACCAACAGCACGGCGGCCGCGTTATTGTTGACGACCAACGCGTCTTCGGCACCGGTTAGCGAGCGGATCAGTTGCGCAGCGTGCTCCTTGCGCGACCCGCGCGAACAGGTATCGACGTTGTACTCGAGCGTGCTATACCCGCGCGCAACCTCGGCCACGGCCTTGGCGGCCGATTCCGCGAGCGGGGCGCGACCCAGATTGGTATGGATAACGACACCCGTGGCGTTGACGGCAGGACGCAGGCTCGGCAGTGCGGATCGATGCGCACGCCACTCGATTGCCGAGGCCAGGTCGCGCTTAGAGCGCGGGGCGGCACCGGCGCGAATGGCGGAGCGCTCCTCGTCGAGCTCGGCCGTGACGGCGGCATGCACCACCGCGTCGCAGGTCTCCCCCGCCACCTTCACAACCGGCCACTCTGCGAGCAGCTCGTTGACGGAAGGAATAGCGCGAAGGCGGGCGCGTACCTCATCGGACATGTTCTGGCTATCGCTCATATGAGGCCTTTCAAAACAAAAAAGTGAATCAATCGTTCGGACGTCAAGCAATCAGACAAATCGATCGGCTGAGTCAATCATTCGCTATTATCCTCGCGCGCCGCGATCTTTTCCACGCGAACGGCGTTTTCCTGGGTGAGCGCGGCACCCGTCAACGGGTCCCAGCGCAACGGCGTGTGGTCGAGCGGGCCCACGCCCAAGGCTTGAGCGCCACCGGCATCGGCGCCAAACGAACGCCCGCCGGGGGCGGCCGACGTAAAGATGCACGCCGGATGCAGATACGGCGTCGTCTCCACGCGCACGCGGTCGCGGCCCATGTCGCTCACGAGTTCGACGACCTCGCCATTAGCGATACCCATGTGTGCAGCAACATCGGCATTCATCTGCACGGCGTCCAAGTCCGATCCCGCCTCGGCGGCACCTGCCGCCGCGAGCCTGCGCGAGGTATGCGACTCAAAGGGCCGGTTGCCGCTAATGAGGCGAAACAACCCCGGACCAGGCTCCACCATGGGAGCGATCCAGTTGGGTACACGACCCAGGCCGGCTCGTTCCCATACGTCGCTTGCCAGCGCGATCCTGCCACCGTTCAAGGGAATCACCGGCTCGCCCGTACGCGACGGCAGCGGCACGCCCGTATCGGCCCAACCGCGCTCCTTAAGTGCGGCAAGATCAATACCAAACGGTGCCACCTGAGCAGCGGCCAGATCGTCGGACGTGAAGTCGAAGCACTCGCCAACGCCACACGCCTGCGCCAGACCGGCAAAAATCTCCCGGCCGGGACGTGTGTCGTCATGCTGCACAGGCAGCACGGCGTTGCGGTAGAACACCCGCGAATCGTTGACGCCCACGACCGTGCCCACGCCGCGGTCGGCCTCCAGATACGTCACGTCGGGCAGCACGAAGTCAGAAGCGCGCGCCGTCTCGGACCAGCGAATATCAATCGTCACGAGCAAGTCGAGCTGCTGCAATATACCCAGCCAAGCCTGTGCATTGCCATAGCCCGCACCGGGGTTACTGGCATAGACGATGAGCCCACGCAAATCGCCGGCAAGAATCGACTGACCGATAGTCGTGCACAGGCCGCGCACCGGATCGACCAGCGGATAGCGCTCGGACCCCAGCTTGGGCCCGCGCGGCACCGGCGGCGTCGCAAAGCGCATGGGATCAAGGTCGCCCAATACAAGCGGCGTCGGTGGGTTGAGCGTACCGCCCGCGTGTCCGATGCAGCCCAGCAGCACATCGACCAAGCAGATAGCGCGCGCGGTCTGGGTGCTGTTGGCATACGCGATACCGATGCCACCATGAAAGCCAGCGTCCACCACCGCAGCAGGCGCTGCGGCAGCCAAATCGCGCGCCGTCGCGACAATCTCTTCGGCCGGCACGTCGCACATTGACTCGGCCCACTCGGGCGTCCAAACAGCAGCCGCCTGCGCAAGCTCATCAAACCCCGTGGTATAGCGGGCAACAAACTCGCGGTCGTACAAGTCCTCGGTAATGAGCACATGTGCAATGCCCAGCAGCAAGGCCAGGTCACAGCCCGGACGCACGCGCAGCCAGCGGTCGGCAAGCGCAGCCGAACCGCTGCGCCGGGGGTCGACCACGATAATCTTCGCCCCACGGCGACGGGCATCGTTGAGCGCATCAACGGCCCCCATCGTCGACGAATCGACAATGGAACGCCCCAAATACATGATGCAATCGGTATGCGCCAGGTCGGAGGCGGGACTATAGCCCAGGCTGTGCTCCCAACCGGTAAGTCGGCTTACCTCGCAGGCGCCGTCGGCACCATACACATTGGGCGAACCCAGCGCATGCATAAAGCGATAGGCCCAGTAGCGGTCGAACGAAGGCACGCCGAGCGTCATGCCCAGCGCACGGGCGCTATGCGCATCCACAATCCCCGCAAGGCGCGCCGCGATCTCCGAAAACGCCTCGTCCCAGGTGATCGCATCGAAACCCGAGCCATCCTGGCGGCGTCGCATGGGGTGCAAAATGCGGTCGCGCTCGTCAAACGGCATTGCCAGACGATGCCGTCCGCGGGCGCACAGGGCTCGCGCCGCGCACGGGTGCCCCGGCACCGGCAACTCGGCCACCACGCGACCGTCCTCAACGCGTGCCGCAAAGGCGCAATCGGCATAGCATCCCCCGCATGTGGTCACCACGGCGCGACCGTCACGCTCCACAGCAGATGCCATCTCAATTACCCCTTTCACAAGTCAAACACAACAGGCCAACAGCCCAGCAACGTGCCCCAGACCCAAAAAGCCTCCCGCACGGCAACGCCCCGCGGGAGGCCCAACGTCAAACAGACGGCACCTTACGCCTCGGACTTCTTAGCATAGATAAACCAGTAGCCGAGCGCGACCAGAACCGCGCCGCCCACGATGTTGCCCAGCGTGGCGGCGGACAGGTTAAACGCAATGCCCGCGGCGTTGAGCGCATCGGCGCCGGCGACGTCGGCGCCATAGCCGCACGCGTGCATCACGGCACCCATGGGCAAAAAGTACATATTGGCAACGCAGTGCTCAAAACCGCAGGCCACAAAGGCGGCGATGGGCAGCAGAATGCCCACAACCTTATCGACCACGGTCTTGCCGGCGGTACCGATCCACACGGCCAGGCACACAAAGATGTTGCACAGGATGCCGCGGAAGAAGATCGTCACCCAGTCGACCGTCACCTTGCCAGCGGCGACGCTCACCATGGAATTGGCGACCGCCTCGCCGTTGAGCTTGTAAATGCCGGCCATGTACACCAAAAAGACGATGAACAGGGCACCGACAAAGTTACCGACCCACACGACGACCCAGGCCTTGAGCATCTGAGCCAGGGTGATCTTTTTGCTCTTGAGCGCGCAGACCATAAGCGAGTTGCCGGTGAACAGCTCGGCGCCGCACACAAGCACCAGCACCAGGCCCAGGCAAAAGCATAGGCCGCCCACGACGCGCTGAGCGCCCCAGCCCAGCGTGCTATCGCTCAAGAACACGGTAAAGAACAGGCCACCGAAGGCAATGAACGCGCCGGCGAACATCGCCAAAACAAAGGCCTTTGCGACCGGCAGGTTGGCCTTGGTTACGCCGGCGGCCTCGGTTTTGGCCTCGATCGCGGCGGGCGCCAGGCAATCGGGAGCGGGGTACTCCACCTTGGAATCTGCCATGTCAATCACTTCTTTCCTAATCAGCAGGGACAAGCGCTGTCTCTTATACACATCTCCGAGCCCACGAGACTCCTGAGCATCTCGTAT
>USHS01000077.1 GCA_900554585.1 uncultured Collinsella sp. | reverse complement strand
GAGTCTCGTGGGCTCGGAGATGTGTATAAGAGACAGGCCGTGCTCGTTGCCGGGGAGTTTGGATTTGCCGCCAAACCGTTTGGTCCGGACCCTTCCACTCAGCTAGCATTTGCTGACTCGCTCGATTGGTTCGATGCGTCGCATCTCGATGGGTTCGTCGACGAGGCAGTCGAAATCCTCTCACAAAGCGCATGGGCAACAGCAGGCAATCGCCTCAAGGCCATCCGCCGCGGTCTCGAGCGCCGCACGATAGAGGTAAGCGCCGCCGTTGAGGTGCTACGGCACGTGCAGAGATAACAGCACTGCCCCCTAAGTTGCGGTGAAATAGGGACTGTTTGGCGCTTTTAAACGCTTAAACAGTCCCTATTTCACCGCAACTTACAGAGGGCGGCCTCGGTCGGTACTGCTGTGCCAGCCGAGGCCGCTGCATCGTTAGCGCTGAACGTAGGCGCGAACCAGTTCAAAGGTGTTGCGCACGCCGTCCATGTGGCTGCGCTCGTAGTTGTGGCTCGCGTACACACCGGGGCCGATCAGGCCGTGACGGATGTCGTAGCCGGCAGAGAGCGTGGCCTCGACGTCCGAGCCGTAATGCGGGTACACGTCGATGGCGTAATCGAGCTCAAGCTCGCGCGCGATATTGGACAGCGTGGTCACCAGATCGTAGTTGTAGGGGCCGCCCGAATCCTTGGCGCAGATCGAAACCATGCGCTCGGTGCAGCCCAGGTCGTCGCCCACGCAGCCCATGTCAACGCTGATCATCTCGCGCGTGTCGGCCGGCACGAAAGCACCGCCGTGGCCAACCTCCTCGTACACGGTAAAGAGCAGCGACACCTTGCGCGAAAGCGACACCTCGCCGTCAGCAACGGCGCGGGCCAGACCCAGCAGAATCGACGCCGACAGTTTGTCATCCAGGAAGCGACTCTTAATGTAGCCGCTCTCCGTCACCGTGGTACGCGGATCCATAGCAATGATGTCGCCGGTCTGAATGCCCAGCTCAAGCACGTCGTCCTTGCTGTCGACATTCTCGTCGAGCAGGATTTCCATGTTCTTCTCGATGGTCTTGACCGGCTCGTCGGCCACGTGCGCCGAAGGCTCGGTATTGAGGACCACACCCGTGTAGACATTGCCATCGCGCGTGTAAACGGTGCAGTTCTCGCCATCGGCCGTAGACCACTGGTGCCCACCAAGCGTCGTGGGACGCAGGCGGCCATTGTCCTTAATGGAGCGTACCATGGCGCCCAGGGTGTCGACATGACTCGCCAACACGAGCGGCTCGCCCTCGCCGCCAAGCTCGACCAGCACGTTGCCCTTATTGGAGCGCTCGGGCCCAAAGCCCATATCGCGCAACGTTTCCATCAGATAATCAGTCGCCGCGCGGGTATAGCCGGTAGGCGAAGCAATAGAAGTCAGCGTCTTAAGCTGTCCCGCAATATAGGAGAGCGTCCCCTCTAAAGAAGCAATATCAGAAGCCATATGCATCCTTCCAAGTAAAACTAAGACCGAGTCCCGATTTTAACCGTTCTGCGCGCGCAAGGCCCTGGGAGCCAAGCCGCCCCCAGACGTCCCCACACTGATTTTGTGCACGCACACGGCTTACAATCCCAATCTTGCATAAATCCTATCGGTATTTGCATAGAAATGAGGAATCTTTTTGCTTCGTCTCAGGGTACCCTACCCAGGACCGTGCAAAAAACGGAGTATTCAGCACCGTGGGCCCCAACGACCCCATCGCGAACGACAAAACGACGCGGTTACAGCAGTGTTGCAGACCAACGCAAAACCAAAAACGCGGCGACAGCCATCTCCGTCCATCGATAGCCCGCCCACAATGGCTGTCGATGGGCGCCTGCGGGCCACTACAGCCCATTCAAAACGTTATGCATTTTTAAGAGCTTGCTGAATACTCCCAAAAATGCACGCTGGGAAGTGCACCACCTATCCGCAGCGGGCAGTATGCCTTGGTTTTGCCCGTCTCGGGGCATCGACGCAGCACAAAAAGCCCCGCCGTGCGTAGCACGGCGGGGCCAGCGGCAAGCCAAAAGTCCATACGCCCACAGGCGAAAGAACACCAAACTAGGCTAGGCAGCCGGGCAGATCTTCTTGAAGAGCTCGATGACGTCGTCGAGCGTCGCCTCGCGCGGATTACCCGGGAAGCAGGCGTCGGCCATGGCGTCCTTGGCCAGGACCTCGATCTCGTCGGCCTTCATGGCCTCGCAGACGTGCGGGATGTTCACGTCGGCGGAAAGCTGCTTGACAGCGGCGATAGCGGCGTCGGCGGCCTCGTCGGTGCTCATGCCCGTGGTGTCAACGCCCATGGCGACGGCGACCTTGGCCAGGCGCTCGGCGCAAACCGGCTTGTTGAACTCCATGGCGATCGGCAGCAGCATGGCGCAAGCGACGCCGTGCGGGGTGTCGTAGTGAGCGGACAGGGTGTGAGCCATGGCATGGTCGATGCCCAGGCCAACATTGGAGAAGCCCATGCCGGCGACATACTGGCCAAGGGCCATGCCCTCGCGGCCGGAGCCGGGCTTGCCGGACTTGGCCTCGGCGACGGAGTCGCGCAGGTGCTCGCTGATCAGCTTGATAGCCTCAAAGTGGAACATGTCGGAGAGCTCCCAAGCGCCCTTGGTGGTGTAGCCCTCGATGGCGTGGGTCAGAGCGTCCATGCCGGTGGAAGCGGTCAAGCCGGCGGGCATGGAGGCCATCATGTCGGGGTCGACGACGGCGACCTCGGGGGCGTCGTTGGTGTCGACGCACACGAACTTGCGGACCTTCTCGGGGTCGGTGATGACGTAGTTGATGGTCACCTCAGCGGCGGTACCGGCGGTCGTCGGCACGGCGATGGTGAACACGGCGTGGTTCTTAGTGGGAGCAACGCCCTCGAGGCTGCGGACATCGGCGAACTCGGGGTTGTTGATGATGATGCCGATGGCCTTAGCGGTGTCCATGGAGGAGCCGCCACCGATGGTCACGATAGCGTCAGCCTCGGCGGCCTTGAAGGCCTCAACGCCGTCCTTGACGTTCTGAATCGTGGGGTTGGGCTTGATCTCGGAGTAGAGGCTCCAAGCGATGCCGGCGGCGTCGAGCTCGTCGGTCACCTTAGCGGTAACGCCAAACTTGACCAGATCGGGGTCGGAGCAGACGAAGATCTTCTTGTAGCCGCGACGCTGGAGCTCGCCGGGGATCTCCTTGATGGCGCCGGAACCATGATAAGAGATGGTGTTGAGAACGAAACGATTAGCCATTGATAGCCTCCCATCGTGTGCGGGGCACCCATTACGCCCCGCGCTATGAGTCCCATCCTAACGCTTTTGAAACAAAAAACACGCGAGAACGTCAAAGGTGTTAAAGCGTTTCAACAGAATAGCGGAGCCCTAGCCCTTCCCTCCCGACTGCAGCGAAGGCTGGATTATAGGAGCAATCGCCCAAAGAATACGACCAACTCAGTCTATAAATTGTTTCTGTTTTAGCAATATATGTTTGACAGTACTTTTATAAAAGGATACTTTAGAGTAAATAACAAGCATGCAGCAAATAGCGTCATTCATTTTGTTAGAAATTGCCCATGCGGTTATTGCAGCTGCATGTACTGCAACGTACAGCGTAATTCTCCGCACGAAGCAGAAGACGGTTCTAATTCGATCGAGGCGATGACACGTGATGGCTACTGGTCCAAAATCGAACAAGACGGCTACAAACGAATATCGAATCTCAATTGAAGGTAACCCTTATCCGCATACTCTGGCCCTCATCAACCCAGCGGGAGACAACCTCAACATCAAAAAACATGGGTTCACGGGTCCACTAGGACAGCTATTGAGTCTTAAATATACCGTTTATGACGATGCAAATGAAAAACTCTTCACTGTCGTCGACGGTGGTTTTAGCAACATGCCCAGGGTTGCGCTCATCATCGAACACAAGGAAGTTGCGGTGTTTGATTATGGCCTAAACAGACTTGAGATGAAGTGCGTAACGAACATACCGAATTACTCAATAAAAGGTAACTTCCTATTTGGAGATTATGATATATTCAGCCAACGGGAAGTGAAACTATCTTCAATTATCGTCCTTCAATGTGATAAACAATCGTGCTTTAGCATACAGGTTTTGGATAAAGCCGAATTAGCCGCCGCAATTGGAATACCTACAGCCATTGCCCTTCTTAGGGCTCGGATTGAAGAGCATCTCGAATAAATAGCAAAAAGCAGTTCGTAACAACATTCAGGAGCTAGATAGTTTTTCTGGCTCCTGAATGTTGTTACGAACATGCACCTTAGCGCTTAAGACTCGCGGTCTGCCAGTCAGCTATGATGCGGGCCCATTTCCTGTGCAAATCGCGCTCGCGGTCGATGAACATGATGGCAAACGCGACAAACAGCAGCAAACTCGCCACGACGATGGCGTGCAGGCCCATGCGCTCGATGCACCAGTTGCCCAGCACGGCGCCAAACACAAAGATAAAGATCACGCCAAAGTACAGCGCGCCGTTTTCCAAAAAGCCGCGCTTGTGGGTGATGATGTAGTCGTCCACGTTTTGCAGCGCATTGCGCAGGTTACCGATGCACATGGTCGTAGCGATGCCGTGACCGTGGATCTTGCGGAAGCTCTCGACCTGCATGCCGCAGGCAAACGAAGTGAGGCAGTTGGCGAGCAGGTTGTAACCGCCACCGGGGATAAAGCTCACGCCCAGCAAGATGACGGCTTCAAAGAACACCGTCACCTGGCGCCAGTGAATCACGCTGCCAAAACGCTCGTGTACCAGGTCGGCAAGCATAATGCCCACAGCAAACGACACCACAGGGAAGAAGTAGCGCCCCGCAAGTGCCCAATTGCCCTCCGAGATGCTCACGCCCACCAGCAAGATGTTGCCCGTCTGCGCGTTGGCGAAAACATGGTCGCGCCCAATGTACGAATAAACGTCCATAAAGCCACCGGCGAGCGCCAAGATGATGCCCAGCTCAATAGACTCCGATATCTGTTTGGCACGCTGCATCGTCGTGCGTCCTCCTTGTTGACGACTCTCTCGTGCGTTGGCGGAAACATATCCGCCGTTCATACTGTAACCCATTGACAACATGGCATGGGCGCGAGACGGGTTCTCCAACGCGCAGATACACAGTCTGGAAACAAACGGCGGGCGCGGCACCGACACACGCATCGACGCGCCGATCCGCCAGCCCATGTACTCCACCAGTCTTTTTAGCCCCGTCCCAAAAAGACTGGTTACAATTACGTGCAGCATACAAACACCGGGAGGGATCGTGGCAAAAAAGCCTCAGCACGCTCAGCACAACCAGCACGGCAAGCATGCCCAGCGCGGCCAGCAGCAAAAGCGTGGCGGCAAGGCCCAGGGCGGCCACGCCACTCATACCCCGGCAGCACCCGCCCGCCCCTGGCGCCCGGGCCGCGATAAGTTCCTCCCCGTCAGTCGCGCCGACATGGATGCGCGCGGTTGGGACCAGTGCGACTTTGTCTACATCTGCGGCGACGCCTACGTGGACCACCCTAGCTTTGGTATGGCCATCGTCAGCCGCGTGCTCGACGCGCACGGCTACAAGGTGGGCATTATCTGCCAACCCGACTGGACTGACCCCGCCAGCATCACGGTGCTCGGCGAGCCGCGTCTGGGCTTTCTCGTCAGTGCCGGCAACATGGATTCCATGGTCAACCACTATTCGGTGACCAAGCACCGCCGCCACACCGACGCCTATACCCCCGGTGGCGAGGAGGGGCACCGTCCCAACCGAGCCGTCACGGTCTACGGTAACCTCATCCGCCAGACGTTCAAGGACGCTCCCATCATTATCGGCGGCATCGAGGCAAGCCTGCGTCGCCTGGCCCACTACGACTACTGGCAGGACAAACTCAAGCGCTCGGTGCTGCTCGACTCGGGCGCCGACATCCTCATCTACGGCATGGGCGAGCACGCGATTGTCGAGATCGCCGACGCGCTCGACGCCGGACTGCCCGTCGATCAGATCACCTATATCAACGGCACCGTCTACCGCACCAGCTCGCTCGACGAGGTCTATGACTACGACCTGCTTCCCAGCTGGGACGACCTTGCCGCCGACAAGCTCAACTACGCGCGCAGCTTTAACGTGCAGCAGCAGAATATGGACCCCATCACCGGTCATCGCCTGGTAGAGCCCTACCCCAATAGCGTCTATGTGGTACAGAACCCGCCGTCAGCGACGCTCACCACCGACGAGATGGACGAGGTCGCCGAGCTCCCCTACGCACGCGATTGGCATCCCGACTACGATGCGGCGGGCGGCGTACCGGCCTTTGC
>USHS01000076.1 GCA_900554585.1 uncultured Collinsella sp. | reverse complement strand
CCTCTCTATTCGTCGGCAGCGTCAGATGTGTATAAGAGACAGGTCCCTGTGGAAAGGGCCTTGGTCATTTGCTCGTTGTTCGAGAACGCTACTGTTGCAACCGTAATGCCAAACTTGTCGTGCAACGTCGTTGCAAGCGAGGCGAGCGACCCTTCCATTTCGCCGTCGTCATTTTGCGTGCAGTAGGGGAGTTTGTTTTTAAGATAGCCGATCGTGATGGTGTTGTCGTTTGCTTTGAGCCAGGAGCGCTCGGGGCCGGTGAGCGATGATGAGCCGCTGTTTTGGGCCGAGTAATTCGCCTTGACCTCGTCGTTATAGCGTGGGTTGACGCGGGCGATTGCCGTCATGGCGGCATTGATATCGTTCATCAGGTCGGGGCGGCTTTTGGGGACGGCAAAATAGTAGTCACTCGAGCCAACGTAGAACATGGGCGACGCATCGGGCGACGAGATGGTGTCGTTCATGATGACGGCGTCGACTTCGTCGTTTGCGAGTGCGTCAAAGAGCATGGAGCCTCCGTCATACTCCCTGTATGTGCAGGTGATTCCTTCGTTGGCGAGCCACTGCTGGCCAACGAAGGTTTGCATAACACCGGAGTTGCAACCGATGGTAAGGCCCTGGAGCGCTTGGGGGTCACCCTTGGCCAGGTCGTCGCGATCGGGCTTGGCGTAGATGTAGTAGCGCTCGGCGCCCTCGGGGTTCGAGGAGAAGAGCAGCTTTTGGGCGCGTTCCTCGGAGTAGGAGATGTTGGGCATGAGGTCGATTTCGCCCGCCTCGAGCATGTCCATAAGCTCGGTGAAGGTGCCGGAGACGTATTCGTATTGCCAGCCCGGCGTATAGTATGACAGCGTCTGCAGGTAGTCATAACCCCAGCCCGAGAGACGCTCGCCGGGGGTGCCGTCCTGGAAGCCTTCGTTGTTGATAAGCCAGCCAACGCGGACCGTCTTGACCTGCTGGTCAGAGTCGGCGGCAAAGGCGGGGACGGGGATGACGGCGCTCAGTACGGCGAACGCAGCAAGCGCGACGGCCAGGGTGCGACATATAACTGAACGAAGGACAGCGGAAGCTCTCACGTGCAATCCTAACGAATCGAGACAATACCGCATAAGGATACCAGCTCAGCCTGCCTAGTCGGCAGTTGCGCCGCTAAACGGTTCCTCCCGGCACTTGGGGACAGTCCCTTTCTGCCGGCACAAAAGGAACGTCCTCAAGTGCCGGATGTGGGACAATACCGAGCGAATGTGATTGGGCATCTGAGAAAAGGGGTCGCGATGAACAAGTTGAGGACGCTTGCCGACGTGTTGCGCCAGGCTGGCTTTGCGCGCATCACGGGCCTGTTTCTTATCTTCTATCTGCTGTGCTCGACGGTTGTCTGGCTGTCCGAGCCCACGACCCTTACGTTTGGCGATGGCCTCTGGTTTAGCTTTGAGACCGTCTCGACCATCGGCTTTGGCGATATCCCGGCCGAAACGCCGGTCGCCCGTGCTATTACCGTCGTCCTGAGCGTCATCAGCATCTTCTACATTGCCATGCTCACGGGTGTGGCGGTGAACTACTGCAATACGCTCATCAAGCTGCGCCAAAAGGACACCATGGCGCGCTTTATGGACGATCTGGAGCATTTGGAAGAGCTCGATCGTGACGAGCTCGCCGACCTGTCGCGCCGTGTGCGCGAATATCGCCGACGCCAACGCTAGAACGGGCGCCGCGCGTCACGACGAGGGGGACTGAATATGAATATCACGGTATACCTGGGCGCCAGCGTCGGCAATGACCCGGCGTTTCTGCCTGCGGTGCAAGAGCTGGGCAACTGGATTGGCTCCAACGGGCACGCGCTGGTATACGGCGGGTCCAAATCGGGCCTGATGGGCGCGCTCGCCGATAGCGTACTCGAGGCAGGTGGACACGTGACGGGCGTTGAGCCGAGCTTTTTTATAGAGGCCGAGTTTCAGCACGACGGCATCGATGACCTCATCGCGACGAGCGATATGGCCGAGCGCAAGGCCAAGATGATTGAGCTCGGCGATGCGTTCATTGCCTTTCCCGGTGGGACGGGCACGCTCGAGGAGATTGCCGAGGTCATGTCCGCGGTGTCGTTGGGGCACCTGAGTGCTCCGTGCATCCTGTATAACCTTGACGGTTACTACAACGACCTCAAGGCGCTGCTCGGGCACATGATTGATAAGGGGCTTTCGAGCCCGAGGCGCCAGCAAGGCATCTACTTTGCCGACGATTTGCGCGAGATTGTCTCGATTATCAACGGATAAGTCTTGAGCCTGCCCCACTATGACTCCCAATGGTGCCGTTTGTGGCGCAGATGGTTGGCTTGTCTGGGCAACGCTCGCTCTACAATAAAACGTAATTATGTCGACTTTGACCGCGGGAGGACCCGATGGACAACCTTGCCAAACCCACAAACCGCGCGCTGTTTTTAGTTAGCGTTGCCGTGACCGGTGCGTTCGCAGGTGCCGCGGTCTGGCTGTTCTTTTTTGCGATGGAGCACGGTATCGACTATCTGTGGACCGAGATCCCCCACATGCTGGGCGCGGCGTCGCCCGAACTCGCCAGCGGCCCGTTCGGTTTTCTGCCGTATCCGTTTTTTGTCTGCCTGCTGGGCGGCCTGCTGATCGGTCTGTACGAAAAGCTTACGGGCACCAAGACCGACGACCTCAACCAGGTGATGGCTAAGGTTAAGCAAGATGGGCGCTACCCGTATGACAATCTGGGCAGGCTTTCGCTCGCGGCATTGCTGCCGCTGCTGTTTGGCGGAAGTATTGGACCGGAGGCCGGCCTGACCGGCGTTATCGCGGGTCTGTGCAGCTGGGTCGGCGACCGCATGCGCCGCTTTGGCGCCGAGTTTAGGGAGCTCACGCTGCTGGGCACCCAGGCCGCGCTAACGGCGCTCTTTACCGCGCCCGTCTTTGGCTTTGTGGCGCCGCTCGCCGGTAGCGCCGACGGCCAGGGCGAAGACGCCGACGATGGGTCCGCGTCCGGCGAGATCACCATCAAGCTGCCCAAGGCGCAAAAGACGGTGGTCTACGGTATCGCGATCGCTGGCGGTCTGGGCACCTACCTGCTGCTTGGCCAACTTGTGGGCGGCGGCATGGGCATGCCCAGGTTCGAGGCCGCCGAGGTGGGCAACCTGGAGCTTGCCTGGCTCATCCCTCTGTCGCTGATCGGAACAATTTGCGGCTGGCTGTACTTTGTCTCGGAGCACGCGAGCGAGGCGCTGTCCCATGCAATAGGGGAGCGTCCTGTCGTCAAGGCCATACTGGCTGGTCTGGCGCTCGCCATCTGCGGCACGGTCCTGCCCTACACCATGTTTGCCGGCGAGACCCAGGCCGATGTACTTATGGAGACCTACCTCACCATTCCCGCCGGCGTGCTTATCGCGACCGGTCTTGTTAAGGCCATGCTGACGCCCGCCCTCATCAACCTTGGTTGGCGCGGCGGCCACTTCTTCCCCGTTATCTTCTCGGGCGTAAGCCTGGGCTATGGCCTTGCCATCCTCACCGGCGTAGATCCGGTCTTTTGCGTCGCCGTCTGCACGGCATCGACGATGGGCGCCGTCATGCGCCAGCCTGTCATGGTTGTGGGCCTGCTGCTTATGTGCTTCCCGCTCAAGGGCATCGTCTGCATGATCATCGCCGCCGTTATCGCCGCTGGCATTCCGCTGCCCAAGCCGCTGCGCAAGTAGCACGGTGACGCACGCCGGGGACATGCCGTTTGTCACGGATTTGCGGATGGGCGATTGCGACCGATAGTGGCCTGCATAGGTCGAGTTTCGCGTGCCTACAGATCGCGTACTTGATAAACCTTGGTGCTGACGGTACAGCTGACTGCACATAGCGCGAGGGCCAATACCGCGATGCCCGCACACAGGCAGCCGAGGACGACAGGATCGGGATTCGCTCCGGCAATCGACATGAGCCAGTTGCTGATGGGGTTGGAGGAGCTCAGCGTGGCCATGGCAAGGCATCCGAGCAGGGCAAACAGGCCGACGGAAAGGCGCAGCGCCTCCATGTGTCCAAATCGAAAGAACAGCGGCTGTGCCAAAAACACCATCATGAGGGAGATGAGCATCGATGCGGTGGAGGCTATTGTGGTCTCAAAGACAACCTGTCCCGTCGAGGGCATGCCCGTGTGATCGAAGAACGGAAGGGCGAGAATGCCCGTGTGATCGAAGAGCGGGATGGAGACGATGCTCAAAAGCGCGGCGGCGCAGGTCATAACGGCCGAGAAGGCAATGATGCTCAGGTAGCGTGCGCAGATGATGTCTTTGCGCGAGAGGGGCAGCGTTGCCCGATAACGCTCCCATCCGTTTTGATTGTCGAAGCCGGCCAGCGAGCTCATGACCATGATGGGTGACATGGCACTGACCGCGCAGGCGCCGGCACTCATGCCAGAGTCACCGTCCGATGCGTTGGCGAGGGTCAACACGACGAATATGAACAGACCGACACCCGCGATGCTCGGGACAAGCGTGCGGACGATGGCGAGCTCAGACATAAAGGCGCGTTTCATTTCGAAGCCCCTTTCAGCATGAGGCGAAGATAGTCATCAATGGTTGCCCGGTCGCAGGGAATCTCGGGGAAGGCCTCGAGCACATCGCGACGGTTGGGCACGAGCACGTCCACGCTGTAGGCGTGGTGGGCGGCGCGGGCGCCTTCGACGCAAGCCATAAGCTCGGCGGTCTGTGCCTGAGTGCAGTGAGCGATGCCAGCACGGTCAGTAATGTTCTCGCGCGGCAGGTCAAACACAATCGAGCCGTTATCGATGCAGATGACGCGGTCGGCGGCGCGATCGAGGTCGGACGTAATATGGCTCGAGAGCAGCACACTGTGCTGGCCGTCGGCGACAAAGGCGAGCAGCTCGTCGAGCAGCTCCTCGCGCGCCATGGGATCGAGGCCCGCAGTGGCTTCGTCCAAAACGAGCAGCTTGGCATTGTGGCTGAGCGCGCAGGCGAGCTGCAGCTTCATGCCCATGCCGCGGGAGAGGTCCTTGACCTTCGTCTTGGGATCCAAGTCAAATCGGTCGATGAGGCTGGCGAACGTTTCGCGGTCCCACGTGGGGTACGCCGGGCCTACGAGCCTCTCGACCTGGCCCACCTTGAGCGTGGAGGGGAAGGGACACGTGTCCAGGACAAGCCCGATGCGGGAGCGCAGGTAGCGCTGCGTCTCGTCGGGCGCGTCGGCGCCATAGCGCTGTCCAAACAGGTGCACCTCGCCGGCATCGAGCTTTATAAGCCCGAGCGCGGCGCGAATGGTCGTTGTCTTGCCGGCGCCGTTTGCGCCCACAAAGCCGACGATCTGGCCGGGCTCTACGGCAAGCGTGACATCGCGTAGCGAAAAGCGGTCGCTCACGCGGCGCGATACACCTTTGAGTTCTAAAAGGTTTTGCATGGTATAGCCTTTCTTGCAGATGGCTACTGCATGGTTTCGGGGGCTACAAGGTCGAGCATCTCGTGCAGCTTGTCGCGCGTGACGCCCAGGGTTTCGGCCTGTGTTGCTGCTTGCGCAAGCAGCTCTTCGATATGGCAGAGCTGGTTTTCGCGCAAGAGCTCCTGGTTGCCCTCGGCGACAAAACAGCCCTTGCCCTGCACGGTGCAGATAAAGCCGAGTTGCTCCAGGTCAGCGTAAGCGCGCTTGGTGGTGATGACACTCACGCCAAGATCGCTCGCGAGTGCACGGATGCTGGGGAGTTTGGCTCCCGCAGCGAGTGCGCCCGAAAGGATCTGGGCTTTGACTTGCGAGGCTATTTGCTCGTAGATGGGCTTGTCGCTCGAATTGGATAGGATGATGTCCACAGCGGCTCCTTAGCTGATGGGCTACACGTGTATATAACCGGTAAGCACAGTATATATACACTATGCACAGTTACGCAAGAGACAAATTCGGATTGGGCCGGCTGCCCGGGCCCTGACTGATGAATTTGTCCTGATAGGCGCCCTAGATCGGGATTTCGCGGCTACAATAATGCGGTTACATCGACGTAATGCACTCAATGCAAGAAAGGATCCGCATGGCAAGCCTGTCGGATGAAATCTCGTCGCGCCGCACATTCGCGATCATCAGCCACCCGGACGCCGGTAAGACCACGCTTACCGAGAAGCTGCTGCTCTATACCGGCAGCATCCAGACTGCCGGCTCGGTTAAGGGCAAGAGCTCGGCCAAGCATGCCGTCTCGGACTGGATGGACATCGAGAAGGAGCGCGGTATCTCCGTTACTTCCTCGGTGCTGCAGTTCACCTATAACGGCGCCTGCGTCAATATCCTCGATACCCCCGGCCACCAGGACTTCTCGGAGGATACCTACCGTACCCTTATGGCCGCCGACGCCGCAGTCATGGTCATCGA
>USHS01000075.1 GCA_900554585.1 uncultured Collinsella sp. | reverse complement strand
ATCATCGCCGGCATGGGCGAGCTGCACCTCGAGATCATCGTCGACCGTCTGCTCCGCGAGTTCAAGGTTGACGCTAACGTTGGTAAGCCCCAGGTTGCCTACCGCGAGACCGCTGGTCACGACGTCGAGAAGGCTGAGGGCAAGTTCGTCCGTCAGTCCGGCGGTCGCGGTCAGTACGGCCACGCCGTCATCAAGCTCGAGAAGATGGAGGAGGGCTTCGGCTACGAGTTCGTCAATGCTATCGTCGGCGGCGTCGTGCCCAAGGAGTACATCCCGTCCATCGACAAGGGCATTCAGGAGGCCCTGAACACCGGTGTTATCGCCGGCTTCCCGGTCCTCGACGTTAAGGTCACCCTGTTCGACGGTTCTTACCACGAGGTCGACTCCTCCGAGGCCGCCTTCAAGATCGCCGGCTCCATGGCTATCAAGGACGCCCTCGAGAAGTCCGATCCGCAGCTGCCCGAGCAGTACATGGGCGACGTTATGGGCAACCTCTCCGGTCGCCGCGGCAAGATCGAGGGCATGGAGGATCGCAAGAACAGCAAGCTCATCCGTGCCAAGGTGCCGCTGGGCGAGATGTTCGGTTACGCTACCGACCTTCGCTCCCAGACCCAGGGCCGTGCATCCTACACGATGCAGTTCGACTCTTATGAGCCCGCGCCCAAGTCCATCGTGGACGAGGTCATGAGCAAGAACGCCTAAGTTCGAGCTCCCTGTTACGTAATCCTGCGAGAACACTTCTCGCACTCTTTGGAGGTTTAAGTTGGCTACCCAGAAGATCCGCATTCGCCTCAAGGGCTATGATCACGAGGTCGTCGATCAGTCCGCGAAGCTCATCGTCGAGACCGCTCAGAAGACCGGCGCTCGCGTTTCCGGTCCTGTCCCCCTGCCCACCGAGCGCAACCTGTACACGGTTATCCGCTCGCCGCACGTGAACAAGGACTCCCGTGAGCAGTTCGAGATGCGCACCCACAAGCGCCTCATCGACATCCTCGACCCCACCTCGGGCACCGTTGATTCGCTCATGCGTCTCGACCTCCCCGCTGGCGTCGACATCGACATCAAGCTCTAAGCTTTTTGCTCGATAGTGCGATTTGCAAGGCCGCAGCCCTAAGGGTTGCGGCCTTTTTTGTGCCGATGGGGTAAAGGGTCTACACTACTGAACTATTCGACAAACGGGTGTAAGAGTAAAACTGTTGGGGGCAGATATAGATGGTCGAGTGGATCGTTCGTCGTGCGCAGGGCGACCGCGCGCGCGTGGGAACGTTGGCAGGCGTGGTGTGTATTCTCGCCAATGTGGCACTATGCGCTGCGAAGGGTGCAATTGGCGTGCTGTCGGGATCGGTTTCGATCGTGGCGGATGCCATGAACAACCTGTCCGATGCCAGCTCGAATATCGTGAGCGTGCTGGGCTTTAAGCTGGCGAGCAAGCCGGCCGACCCCGAGCATCCTTACGGACATGGTCGCTACGAGTATCTTTCTGGCCTGGTCGTGGCGGCGCTCGTGCTGCTGATTGGCCTTGAGCTTATCAAGTCCTCGTTTGAGCGCATCATCCACCCCGAACCTGTCGAGTTCTCGCTTGCCCTGGTGGCAGTTCTGGCGCTTTCGATGGTTGTAAAGCTGTGGATGGCGGCCCTCAACCAAAAGCTCGGTGATCGCATTGAGTCCGATACGCTGCATGCGACGGCTCAGGACTCAAAGAACGATGTTCTTGCCACGGGTGCTGTGCTGGCGTGCGCGATTGTTTCCCGGGTGACGCACGTCAATCTTGATGCTTGGGTTGGACTTGCCGTTGGCGCCTATATTGGCTGGAGCGGCTTTGAGCTTATCCAAGATACGGTGAGCCCGCTTTTGGGTCAGGCACCCGATCCCAAGTTGGTCAAGCACATCCGAGACAAGATCATGAGCTACCCCGGCGTTTTGGGCGTTCACGATTTGATGGTTCACGACTACGGCCCAGGCAGGAAGTTCGCAAGTGCTCATGCCGAGATGGCAGCCGAGTCTAGCCCGCTGGAAAGTCATGACACGCTCGATAACATCGAGCAGTCGTTTAGGGATGAAGACGGCATGATTGTCACGCTTCACTACGATCCCATCGTGACCGACGATCCAAAGGCGGCGAGCATGCGTCTGCGCATCAATGCTATGGCTCAAGAGATCGATAGCCGCCTTTCGATTCACGATTTGCGTTGCGTGCCGGGCCCCACGCACACCAATGTGATCTTTGACTGCGTGCGACCCTCGGATTTGGGCATAGACGCCGAGGATCTAAAGCACGCGTTGGCCCAGAGGGTCGAATCGGAATACCCCAAGTCGATTGCCAAGATTACGATCGACGAAGACTACGTTGGGCATACCCACGAATAGGATTGCGCCACGCAAGCTATTGATGCAGAAGGGGAGAGCATGAAGAAGCTGTATCTACTCCGTCACGGCCAGACGGAATTCAACGTTAAGAAGCTCGTCCAGGGTCGCTGCGATTCACCGTTGACCGACCTGGGCCGCAAACAAGCGGGAATGGCGGCCGCATGGCTCAAGGCCCACGGCGTCGTCCCCGACAAAGTGGTCTCATCACCCTTAGGCCGAGCCATGGACGCGGCAAGTCTCGTCGCAACCGAACTTCTCGGCCCGGATGCAGCAGTCGAGCCCTGCGAAGGCATCATCGAGCGTAGCTATGGAACCTTTGAGGAAGGCCCCCACGACGCCCTGCCCACCGACGTCTGGGACCCCGGCGAGGATCTGATCCCATTTGGCGGAGAAGGAAGCCAGGCTCTGCAAGAGCGCATGGTAGACACCCTCACCAATCTCATAGGCGCCGAGGGCATCGAAACCCTCCTAGCAGTAAGCCACGGCAGCGCCAGCCGCCAATTTATCAAGGCCGCAGCCCCAGAGGGCTTCGAGTTCCCAACAAAACTCCCCAACTGCGCCATCATGATCTTCGATTTTGACGAGGCAAAGCCACAAGCAGAAGGCGAACCTTATCAATGTAAGTTCACCCTCCAGCAAATAGTGGACCCTCAACAAAGTCATTAGCCTGAGCGAGCAGAGTTAAGCAGACATCAACGTGCCGTCTCCCGAGCACGGCGGAGGGCCGGAGAAATATATTAAGGTCATCGCGAGTTCCGCACGCAAAGGAGAGCACTTAATGTGCTCTCCGTCTTGCGCAGGACTGTAGAGCAGGGACCTTAATATATTTCTCCGGCCCTCCGCCGTGCCCAGGAGCCATCCACGCACTTTACCTGCGTAAACAATGTGAGTGAAATATGAATCTCGATGGATACGCCCGCACCCGTGTATACTAAACAGCTGTGTGTAACCAGGGGAGTATTCTGGCTGGACAAAATGCCTGCTTAATAGGGTTGTCAGGTAGTCCGGACGCAATACAAGACTGGGGAGCACGTCGTGTAAGTAGTGGTCCTCTAGGGGCGTACGCTCGGTGGTGTACGCATTGTCCCAAGACCACGCGAGAGTTGGGATCATATCTTGATCAGCATGATTCTCGGCCGCAAGATTGGCATGACCCAGGTTTGGGACGAGGACGACAACGTCGTTCCCGTCACGGTCATCCAGGCTGGCCCCTGCGCTGTCTCGCAGGTTAAAACTCAGGCAACCGACGGCTATGACGCCGTCCAGATCGGTTTCGGCGACATCAAGGCCAAGAACGTGAACAAGCCCATGGCTGGTCACTTCGCCAAGGCTGGCGTCGAGCCTGTCCGTTTCCTTCGTGAGGTCCGCGTCGAGAACGGCGAGGAGCACAAGGTCGGCGAGGTCGTCACCGTCGCTGATTTCGCTGATGTCGAGAAGGTCGACGTCATCGGTACCTCCAAGGGTAAGGGCTTCCAGGGTCGCATCAAGCGCTGGGGTCAGCGCCGCGGTCCTATGACGCATGGTTCTCACTTCCAGCGTCACCCCGGTTCTATCGGTCAGTGCGCCTATCCTGCGCGCGTCCTCAAGGGCGTCAAGATGGCCGGTCACATGGGTAACGAGCGCGTTACCGTCAAGAACCTTTCCGTTGTCCGCATCGATGCCGAGCAGAACCTCATCTTGGTCAAGGGCGCTGTCCCGGGTGCCAAGAATGGTCTCGTCGCCATCCGTATGGCCTAAGGGCCCAGCCCATTTAGCCCAGCGTCATACCAAGGAGAACACTTAAATGGCAAAGTTTGAAGTAAAGAACAGCGAGGGCAAGAAGGTCGCCGAGGCCGAGCTCGCCGCTGAGGTGTACGGCATCGAGCCGAACATCCACGTTATGCACCACATCGTCAAGTGCCAGATGGCCTCTTGGCGTCAGGGCACCCAGTCAGCTAAGGGCCGCTCTGAGGTTTCCGGTGGCGGCAAGAAGCCTTGGCGTCAGAAGGGCACCGGCCGTGCCCGCCAGGGTTCCATCCGTGCTGCCCAGTGGCGTCACGGTGGCGTTGTCTTCGCCCCCAAGCCCCGTTCCTACGCTAAGCGTATGAACAACAAGGAGGTCAAGCTGGCTATGCGCTCCGCGCTGTCCGCCAAGCTGGCCGATGGCGAGCTCGTGCTCGTCGACGACTACGGCTTCGAGAAGCCTTCCACCAAGGCTGCCGTTGCCATGCTCAAGGCTCTCGGCCTTGAGGGCAAGCGTCTGACCATCATCGTTCGCGATGAGGACGTCAACGCCTACCTGTCGTTCCGCAACATTCCCAAGACGTTCATCATCACTGCCGACGAGGCCAACACCTACGATCTCGTCAACAACAACGCTGTGCTGATGCCCGCCGACATCGCCGCTCACTTCGGGGAGGTGCTTGCATAAATGACCGCCCACGAGATCATCATCCGTCCGATCGTGTCCGAGCGTTCCTTCTCCGGCATGGAGCAGAACAAGTACACGTTCGAGGTCGCCAAGGATGCTAACAAGTATCAGATCAAGGACGCTGTCGAGGAGATCTTCGGCGTCAAGGTCGTTCGCGTGAACACCCTGACGGTCAAGCCCAAGACCAAGCGCGTGCGCTATGTCGCCGGCAAGACCCGTTCTTGGAAGAAGGCCATCGTCACGCTGGCCGAGGGCGACACCATCGAGGTCTTTGGCAACCAGGCCTAAGACTCGCTGCTGTTGAGTGAGCTCATGCCTCCCAAATAGGGGAGGCGAGAGCTCAAGGTTTTGGGCGTATAAAATGGACACGCCCGGAACCGTGTATACGTCCGGTGTCATCGCACCCGAGGCAGAACCTCGAATCCCTGTCTGCGATGGCTAACGGATTCCTATTGAAAGGGATTGTAATGGCTGTAAAGCACCTTAAGCCGACCTCCGCTGGTAGGCGTTGGCAGACGATCTCCGATTTCTCCGAGATCACCTGCACCAAGCCCGAGAAGTCTCTTCTCGAGCCCCTGCCCAAGAAGGCCGGTCGTAACAACAACGGCCGCATCACCACTCGCCACCAGGGCGGCGGCGTGAAGCGTCGTTACCGCGTGATCGACTTCAAGCGCAACAAGGACGGCGTGCCCGCCAAGGTTGCCACGATCGAGTACGATCCGAACCGTTCCGCTCGCATCGCTCTGCTGCACTATGCTGACGGTGAGAAGCGCTACATCCTGGCCCCCAAGGGCCTCGAGGTCGGTCAGACCATCATGTCCGGTTCTGACGCCGACATCAAGCCGGGCAACGCTCTGCCCCTCGCCGACATCCCCGTCGGTACGCTCATCCACGCCGTCGAGTTCCAGCCGGGCAAGGGCGCTGCTATCGCCCGTTCCGCCGGTAACTCCTGCCAGCTGATGGGTAAGGAGGGCAAGTACGCTATCGTCCGTATGCCTTCCTCCGAGATGCGCCGCATCCTCGTTACCTGCCGCGCCACCGTCGGTGAGGTCGGCAACGCCGATCACGCCAACATCGTCATCGGCAAGGCCGGCCGTAAGCGTCACATGAACGTGCGCCCGACCGTCCGCGGTACCGTCATGAACCCTGTCGACCACCCGCACGGCGGTGGCGAGGGCAAGAACCACACCTCTGGTCGTCCCTCCGTTACCCCCTGGGGTAAGCCGACGAAGGGCCTTCGTACGCGCAAGAAGAAGAAGGTCTCGAACCAGCACATCATTCGTCGCCGTAAGAAGTAATTTCGGATACCGAGTTTTAGGAGAAAGCACTTATGAGCAGAAGTCTCAAAAAGGGCCCGTTCGTGGAGACTCGCCTTCTCTCGCGTATCACCGCGATGAACGAGGCTGGCAAGAAGGACGTCGTGAAGACCTGGTCCCGCGCGTCCACCATCTTCCCCGAGATGGTTGGTCACACCATCGCCGTCCACGACGGCCGCAAGCATGTGCCCGTGTACGTTACCGAGGACATGGTTGGCCACAAGCTGGGCGAGTTTGCACCTACCCGCAAGTTCACCGGCCACGTCGGCGCTAAGACCGCCGGCAAATAAGAGAGGAGGAACATCGAATGGAAGCACGGGCTATTCTCCGTTACGCCCGCATTAGTCCCCGCAAGGTTTCGATCGTGATGGACCTCATCCGTAACAAACCCCTGGACGAAGCGCTGGCTATCCTGCAGTACACCCCGAAGGC
>USHS01000074.1 GCA_900554585.1 uncultured Collinsella sp. | reverse complement strand
GCCGAGACGAGCGTGTTCCATAAAAAGCGAAACCTCTACGGCTTCCACGATGGCGGTATCCTGCGCGACGATAAACTCCTTGGCCCAGTTAAAGCCGTAGAGGTTTCGCTTTTTATGGAACACGCTCGTCTCGGCGGTGTTGAGGTACTTAGGCTGGCCGTCGCCCATAATGCGCCCGCCAAAGGCGATGTTATGACCCTGCTCGTCAAAGATGGGAAACATCACGCGGTCGTAAAAACGGTCGGCAAGCTGCCCGCGCCCACGGCTCACGGCCACGTTGGCGTCGATCATTTCCTGCGGGGTAAAGCCCGCCTGCGACAGATGGGACACCAGCGCGTTGCGACCCGGTGCAAAGCCCAGGCAGTAGCGGCGGCAGACGTCGCCGCCCATACCGCGGCTGGCGAAATACTCGCGCGGACGGCTGTCCTTACCGCGCATGAGCATGGTGTGGTAGAACTGGGCGGTCTCAGCGCACAGGTCATAGATGCGGGCGCGCTTGGTGCCGCGCTCGCGATAAGCACCGGTATCGTGCAGCTCAATGCCGGCACGGTCGGCCAGGTAGCGAATCGACTCGGGAAAGCTCAGGTTCTCGCGCTTCATGATGTAGGTGAAGACGTCGCCGCCCTCGCCACAACCAAAGCAGTGCCACACCTGCGTAGCGGGGATAATGTGAAACGACGGGGTCTTTTCGCCATGGAAGGGGCAGCAACCCCAAAACTCATGGCCGCGGGGCTTGAGCTCAACCGTTTCCTGCACGATGGCAACCAGATCGGACGCAGCGCGTACCTGGTCTTTTTCCTCATCGCTAATCACGGATGCTCACCCCCTGCTCACCCAAATGATGACGGATATCGTCAATGTTACCCTCGACGGTCGCGATAAGCTCGTCCAACGAATCGAACACGCGCGACGGGCGCAGCCAGCGCGTAAACGCCAGCGAAACCGAGGCGCCGTACAGGTCGCCCGCATACCCGATTAAGTTGGCCTCGAGATGAGCCGAGGCGGCATCGTCGGCATACGTCGGCGGCAAGCCCACATTGACGGCAGCAGGCCACACGGTATCGTCGACCAGCACCAGGCCCTCGTAGACACCATCGGCAGGAACCTGGATGCCCTCGGGCACCTGGATGTTTGCCGTGGGAAAACCCATGTCGGAGCCCTGGTGACGACCTCCGGCAACAATACCTCGCAGCATATACGGGCGGCCGAGCAGCTCAGCGGCAAGCTCAACATGACCCTGACCCAGCTCATGGCGGACGCGCGTGGCGCAGACGGTCTGCCCGTTAACGCAGAGCAGGTCGTGACCGTAAACGTCAACCCCACGCTCAGTGCCCCAGGCGCGCATCTCGGCAACGCCCGAAGCGCCTCCGCGGCCGAGCCTAAAATCGCTACCTACACGAATGGAGCGAATGTCGATAACGCGCGACAACAGCGCCAGAAACCCGACATGATCGAGTGCCGCCACCGCGGGCGTAAAGGGAACGGCCACGACCGCATCGACCCCGGTGAGAGCCAGGGCATGCAGACGGTCAGCCGTCGTCATCAGTTTTTGAGCGGGCGAGGGGCTCACCACCACATCCGGGTCGGGATCGAAAGTGACCACGACCGCCTTGCAGCCGTGGTTACGCGCATCGCGAACGACCGCGTCGATCAGTTCGCGATGCCCCCGATGCACGCCGTCGAACACGCCGATGGCGATCGACGCGGCTCCCAAGCACGCGCAATCATCAAACGCATCGGCGGCGACGACGCAGACCTCATCCGACTCGCCCGCGAAAAAAATACGCGCGAGCTCGTGGGAGGCCAGCATCATCGAACACCGCCGATCGCCTGCGGAAAGACATGTTCCATAACAAGGCGACCGCCCTCGATACGGGCAAGCGCCTTGAGCCCGCCGTCGAGCACCAGCGCAAACGGCGCCTTCGACGCATCGAAGCCCGCAAGCGCGCGCTCAATAGGAATACGACGTCCGCACAGCAGATCGTCGGCAAGGTCGCCCGGCAAGTCGACGCGCGTGGCGCCAAGCGCCGCAATGGGATCCAGGGCAAAACCGGCAGCGGACTCGGCAGAAAGCTCCTCGACCGCATGACAGGCACCGATGGAAACAACACCGGAGGCCGTACGGCGCAATGCAGAAATATGCGCCGCGTTGTCGCAGGCACGACCCAGGTCGCGAGCGAGCGCACGGATATAGGTGCCCTTGCTCACCGAAAACGCCACGGTCCAAACGCACGCATCGCCCTCGCCGCTCACGGCAATCAGGTCGGCGGAATAGACCTCGACCGGACGCGGGGGTAACTCAACGGCGTTACCTTCACGCGCAGACTTATAGGCGCGCACGCCGTTGACCGAAATGGCCGAAAACGCCGGCGGCACCTGCATCTGCGGGCCCAGCATGGCGGACAGGCGCTCGCGAGCATAGGCCGGATCGCGCAGGTCGGCGACAATGGGCACCGTGCGGACGGCCTCGCCTTCCGCATCATCGGTATTGGTCTCGACGCCAAACGAGATATCGGCGACGTAGCTTTTGGTATCAAGCGTAAGCATGCCCAGCAGACGTGTGGCCTGACCCACGCCCACCACCATGACACCCGATGCCATGGGGTCGAGCGTTCCGGCGTGACCGACGCGCCGCTCATGGAGGGCGCGTCGGCATTGCGAAACCACGTCGTGGGACGTGCAGCCCACCGGCTTATCGACGGCGAGCAGCAGATTAAGTTGAGAAGGTGTACGACGAGCCATGTACCATCCAAAAAGTTAGAGCTCGACAGTCACCGAAGCGGGATCCTCCCCTACCAGCTCGGCCAGCATGGGAAGTGCCGCGGTGAGCGTCTCGGAAATCGTTCCGGCGTTGGTAAAGCCGGCGGCAGCGTGGTGCCCACCTCCGCCAAAGTTGGCCGCAATCTCGGAAACATCAAGTTCGCCCTTGGAGCGCAGGTTGCCGCGCACCTTGGTATCGCCCTCGATGCCCTTAAGGAACAGGCAGACCTCGACGCCCATCACCGCGCGCACCACATCGACCAGGCCGTCGCACTCGTCCGAGGTGACGCCGCAGTCCTTAAGGTCGCTCTCGTAGGCGTAGCTATACGCCACGCGCCCGTGCGCGACCGTCTTGATGCGACCCATGACGATGGACTTGAGGTGCAAGAACTCGACGCGCATGCTCTGGTAGACCTCGAGCGCGACGCGCGCCGGATCGGCACCGTGCGCCACCAGACGCGAGGCGGCATGAAACGCTGCAGCATCGGCGTTCTGATACTGAAAACGACCGGTGTCCGTGACCAGGCCGCACAGCAAGCAGGTCGCGATGCTGTCGCTTGCAGTAATGCCACAATCGGCCAAAAAGCGGTCGATAATCATGGCACAAGCAGCGGCATTGACGCACCTAAGGCTGACCTCAGCAAACTCCTCGCGTGCCGGGTGATGGTCAAAGCACGCCACGTGGGCCGAACGACGCAACACCTCGGCGGAATTATTGAGGCGCTCGACGACCGGCACGTCCACCGAGATGAAGAGGTCCGGGTTGCAGGTGTAGGCAGATGCCGGCACCAGCAAATCGGCACCCTCCATAAAACGGTAGATGCGCGGAACGGGATCGTCGTCTGCCAGCAGCAGGGCGATGTCCTTGTCGGGGAACACCTTCATAAGCGAAAGGCCCAGGCCCAACACGGAACCCAGGGCATCGCCGTCGGGAGAGGTGTGACCCGAGATCGCAATGGAGGACGCATCCTCGATGAGCTCGAGGATGCGTCGTTTAATATCTGCAGACTCGCACGAGGCGAGGTCGGCGGAATTAGTCATCTAAAGCTGCCTCCTGGGCGGCATCCGCTATGGGGTAGCCGTCCTCGTCCTTTTCGATCGCAAGCGTGGCCGGAACGTTTTCCAGCGCACGCGTGATGCGCTCGGCCTCATCGGTCGAGCGATCGATGCGAAAATCGAGCTCGGGCGTGACGCGCCAATCGAGCGAACGAGCCAACAGGCTGCGAATACGGCCCTTGGCGCTGGAGAGCGCCTCCATGACCTCCTCGTAGCGGCTCGCGTCGCACGACACGTACACGCGCGCGAACGAACGGTCCACCGCGACCTCGACCGCAGTCAGGGTGACCAGGTCGAGACGCGGATCGGAAACCTCAAAGAGCAGGATATAACCGAGCTTCTCGCGAAGCTGCTCGCCCAAACGGCGGGTTGCCTGCGTTTGCTTCATAGCGCTACCCCCTACTCGGTACGGGCAACCTGGTCGATGCGGTAACCCTCGATCTGATCGCCGGGCTTGATGTCCTGGAAGTTCTCCAGGCCAATGCCGCCCTCGGAACCGCTCTTGAGGCTCTTGGCCTCGTCCTTGTAGTGGCGCATCGAGGCGATCTTGCCGTTGAAGACCACAATGCCGTCGCGCACCAGGCGCACGGAATCGGTCGCGGCGATCTCGCCCTCCTCGACGCGGACACCGGCGGCGATGCCGACTTTGGGCACCTTGAAGGTGTCCAGGACGGTCGCGGTACCCGTGGAGACCTCGACCTCGGTGGGCTTGAGCATGCCGATACGGGCAGCGTCGAGCTCTTCGAGGCACTTGTAGATGACGTCGTAGCAACGGATCTCGACGCCCTCGCGCTCGGCGGCGGAGCGGGCCTTGCCGTCGGGACGCACGCCAAAGCCGATGATGATGGCGTTGGAGGCGTCGGCCAGGACGACGTCGGTCTCGTTGATGGCACCGACGGCGGAGTGGATCGTGTTGATGCGGACCTCGGACTGGTCCATCTTGTCGAGCGAGTCCTGAAGCGCCTCGATGGAGCCCTGAACGTCGGCCTTGATGATGAGGTTGAGCTCCTTGACGTCCGCGTCGGCCATGGTGGCGAAGAGGTTCTCGAGCGTGACGTGCTTCACGCGGTTCTGCTCCTCGATGCGAGCCTTGAGGGCACGCTGGTCGGCAAGGTCACGGGCGTCACGGTCGTCCTGGAAGACGCGGAACTCGTCGCCCGCCATGGGGACGCTCTGGAGGCCCAGGATCTCGACCGGGTCGGAGGGACCGGCATCCTCGACGGGGTTGCCCTTGGGGTCGAGCATGGCGCGCACGCGACCGTAGGCCATGCCGGCAACCACGGCGTCGCCCACGTGGAGCGTACCGCGCGTCACGAGCACCGTAGCCACAGAGCCGCGGCCGCGGTCGAGCTTGGCCTCGAGGACGTTGCCGGAGGCAAAGGTGTCGGGGTTGGCCTTGAGCTCGAGGACGTCGGCCTCGAGAAGCACGGCCTCGAGCAGGTTGTCGATGCCGATGTGCTTCTTGGCCGAGATGTCAACGAACATGTTCTGTCCGCCCCACTCCTCGGGGATGATGCCGTACTCGGTGAGCTCCTGGCGCACGCGGGTGGGGTCAGCTCCGGGCTTGTCGATCTTATTAACGGCCACGATGATGGGCACGCCGGCGGCCTTTGCGTGGTTGATGGACTCGACCGTCTGGGGCATGACGCCATCGTCTGCGGCAACGATGAGGATGACGATGTCGGTCACCTTGGCACCACGGGCACGCGTGGCCGTGAAGGTCTCGTGGCCAGGGGTGTCGATGAAGGTGATGGTGCGGCCGTTGATCTTGACCTGCGAGGCGCCAATGGCCTGCGTGATGCCGCCGGCCTCGCCCTCGGCAACGCCGGTGTGGCGGATGGCGTCAAGCAGCGACGTCTTGCCGTGGTCGACGTGGCCCATGACGGTGACCACGGGCGGACGGGGCTTCAGGTCCTTGGGGTCGTCGTAGAAGGTGAAGGAGTTCTCCTCCTCCTTAGTCATGACCTTGACGTCGCGACCAAGGTCATCGGCAACAAGCTCGATGAGGTCGTCGGACATGGACTCGGTGAGCGTGAGAGGGTTACCCAGCAGGAAGAGGCGCTTGATGATGTCGTTAGCCGGCACGCCAAGGAGCTCGGCAAGCTGCGCGACCGTGGCGCCCTGCGGGACCTTCACGGTGTCGAGCTGCGAGAGGTCCTGGTCGTTGGCTATGGCCACCTCTATGCGCTTCTCCTCCGCGGCCTCCTCGGCCTGCTTCTGGCGGCGCTCCTTGCGGCGGCGACGCCTACCGGTGGACTCGCGCGATGCCTCCTCGACGGCCTCGCGAGCCTCGTCGAGAACGCGGCTGCGGTTGTATGCCTCGGCCTCGCGAGCCATGCGGCTGTAGCGGTCCTCGCCCTCGTCGCCGCGACGGTTGCCCTTGCGGCCCTTGCGACCGGGACGGCCCTCGCCCTGCTCGGCGCCGCCGTCCTGCTCCATGCGGGACGGGGCGGAGTAGCTCTTGCGCTCGCTGTGCGCGTGCTCGGACTCGCCACGGCGCTCGCGGCGGCCCTTACCCTCGGCCTTCTTCTGCGCGGCCTCCTCCGCCTGCTGCTTGAGCACCTGCTCCTGCTGAGCAATCTGATCGAGCAGCGAGGTGAAGGTGGGCATCGACTTGGGAGCGTTGTCGTGGACGCGGTTGCGCTCGGCCTCCTCGGCGCGCTCCTTGGCGGCCTTCTCGGCGGCGCGCTTCTTCTCCTCCTCGGCGCGCTTCCTGGCGGCCTCGGCGGCGGCGCGCTTCTTCTCCTCCTCGGCGCGCTCGCGCTCGCGGCGCTTCTCGGCGGCGATGCGCTCCTTCTCTGCGGCCTCCTCCTCGGCCTTCTTGGCCTTGGCGGCGGCCTCCTCCTC
>USHS01000073.1 GCA_900554585.1 uncultured Collinsella sp. | reverse complement strand
TCAGTGGGCCCGCGCATATGCCGCGGGCGGTGCCGACGCCGTGCTCAATGCGGGCGCTCGTCATCACACCTATTCGTACGACGTAAAGCTCGCCGTGGTTAAGGACCGTCTGGAAAACGGCCTGACGGTTCGCGAGGCCATGATCAAGCACAAGATTCCCAGCGAGTCTTCAGTCAAGGCTTGGTGCCGCCAGTATCGCGAGAGCGGTGAGTCCGCGCTGGTCGATAAGCCGCGCGGCCGCAAGCCGCGCGTTAAAAAGGCGGAATAGCGAACGGGATGGTGCGCCCACAGGGGCGCATTTTTCTTGCCGCCCCTCTGCTCCAATGCGGACAGACTCCTTACCCCGCACGTACAAAACTCCCCAGTTGACCGAAAACCCGCCGCCGCTACTCCTCAATTGAGCTATAACGTTAAACAATTGCAGCGTTTTTGCATGGGGGAGTGATGGTATGACGCTACTGTATTTCCTTACCCTGTTTCCGCTGGTACCGGCACTGGGCATGCTGCTCGCGCGCGGTGACCGCGCCCGCGATGCGGTGGGGCTCATAGGTTCCGGCATCATTATGGCGGTGACAGTTGTAGTCGCCGTCATGTTTTTTGGCGCGGGCCCGCAGAGCTTTGAGGTTGCCTCCGGCACCTCGCATGTGCTCTCGATCATCAGCTCCGCCATCGATGTCATCCTGTGCGCCGTCATCCTATACAACGCGTATAAATATAGGAACGCGCTCACCACGGTGCTCGGCATAGTCCAGCTGGTTGGCTCGCTCGCCTTTGCAGCCATGACGCTGCCCGCGGCCGAAGCCGTCACCGCAACGCCGCTCTACCTGGACTATATGAGCGTGATCATGGTCCTCGCCGTCGGCATTGTCGGCAGCCTAATCTGCGTGTATGCCCTGGGCTACATGAAGGACTTCCAGGCCCACGACGAGCGCGAGGCCGCGCTGCGCGGGCAGACCGTGCCCGACCGACGCCCGCAGTTCCTGGCGCTTATGTTCCTGTTCCTCTCGGCCATGTTCGTCATCGTGACGAGCGACAACCTTGAGTGGTTGTTCTGCGGCTGGGAAATCACCACCGTGTGCTCGTTCCTCATGATTGGCTATACGCGCACGCCCGAGGCCATCAAGAACGCCTTCACCCAGATCATCCTCAACATGCTGGGCGGTATCGCGTTTTTGGCCGGCCTCATGTACCTGCACGTTAACGGTATGCCGCTGACCATCTCGGGCATGATTGAGCTTTCCGGCGCCGGAACCGCGCAATCCGCGCTGCTGGTGATGCCGGTCATTCTGCTGTCGCTCGCCGCACTCACCAAGGCCGCGCAGATGCCGTTCCACACTTGGCTGCTGGGTGCCATGGTTGCCCCCACGCCCACGAGCGCCCTGCTGCACTCGTCAACCATGGTCAAAGCCGGCGTGTTCCTGATGGTCAAGCTCAGCCCGCTCTATGCCATCTATCCCGTGACCGGCTTTATGGTCACGAGCGTGGGTGCCATCACGTTTTTGCTCGCTGCCCTCATGGCCATCTCGCAGAGCAACGCCAAGCGCGTGCTCGCGTACTCCACCATTTCCAACTTGGGCCTCATCAGTGCCTGCCTGGGTGTCGGCGCGCCCGAGGCCGTATGGGCCGCCATCTTCCTGATTCTGTTCCATACGGTGGCAAAGTCGCTGCTGTTCCTGTGCGTGGGTACGGCCGAGCATCATATCGGCAGCCGCAATATCGAGGACATGGACGGCATGTTCAGCCGCATGCCGCACCTGACGCGCCTGATGATGCTGGGCATCATGGGCATGTTTGTGGCGCCGTTTGGCATGCTCGTGTCCAAGTGGGGCGCCCTGGTGGCGTTCGCGCAGACCGGCAACGTGCTCATGATCATGGTGTTGGCCTTTGGCTCGGCTGCGACGTTTTACTTCTGGGGCAAGTGGCTTGCCAAGCTTTCGGGCGTCGACCCCACGGCTCAAAACGTTGAGGTCAATGTCCATAAGACCGAATGGATGGCGCTCAACACCATCGCCGCGCTGCTGATTCTGTGCTGCGTGGCGTTCCCGGTTATCTCGAGCGGTCTGGTGTCGCCTTACTTGGCCATGGTGTTTGGCCGCGTGCCGCACGTTATCGGCAAGGACGCCATGTATCTGATGGTGGTTATCGTGGCGTTTATCGCCGTGGTGCTGCTGACTTCATTCCGCGTGAGCAACAAACCGCACGTAAACGTATATCTTTCGGGCGTGGGAACCGAAAATTACCGCCATTTCCGCGGCTCGATGGGCCACGAGGTGAAGGCCGAAAAGCGCAATTGGTACTCGGAGGACGCCCTTGGCGAGAAGCGTATTGGCCCCGCGGGTAGCGTCGTGTGCTGCAGCATTATCTTGTTTGCGCTGCTGTGTTGCGCGTGGATTGGGCCCGAGCGGCTTGCCATGAGCGCACCCTCGGTGTTGCGCGGCAAGTATTTTGAAGGTTCGGGCGTCGTGGGCATCTTTATTGGTACCGTGGCGTTTGCCTTGCTGGCGCCGCTTGTGGGCGGCTTGATCGACGGCATCGACCGCAAGCTGTCCGCCCGTATGCAGGGCCGCGTGGGCCCGCGCCTGCTGCAGCCCTTCTACGACGTTGCCAAGCTGCTGCGCAAGGCCCCCGCCAGTGTAAACACCATGGACGATACCTATATGGCGTGCGCGCTTATCTTTACCGTGGTGGGCGGCGGCATCTTTGTGTCGGGCTCCAACACGCTGCTGTGCGCTTTTATGGTGACGCTCGCCGCGATCTTTGTGGTGCTGGCGTCCGCCTCGACGCAAAGCCCGTTTGCCCAGGTTGGCGCCGACCGCGAGCTGCTGCAGGTTATGAGTTACGAGCCCGCCGTTCTGCTGATGAGCGTGGGCCTGTATCTTGCCACCGACAGCTTCGATTCCATCGCCGTGACGGGGCAGTCGGCCCCCATCGTCGTGTACAGCGCGCCAATTTTCTTCGCGCTGCTCGCGGTGCTTACCATCAAGCTGCGCAAGTCGCCGTTTGACCTTTCGTACTCGCATCACGCGCATCAGGAGATTGTCCAGGGCGTCGCCACCGAGATGAGCGGCGGCACGCTGGCAAAGATGACCCTTATGCACTGGTGCGAGACCGTGCTGTTTTTGATGTGGGTGGGCATGTTCTTTGTCTGGGACAACCCGGTGAGCTGGGTGGTCGCCCTGGTCGTGATGGCCGCGACGTATTTTGTCGAGGTGCTGATCGACAACACCTTTGCCCGCAGCACCTGGCGCAGCTGCTTTAAGCTCGGATGGGGCGTGGCGCTGGTGTTTGGCCTGCTCAACCTTATGCCCATCCTCGTCGACGTGTTTATTTAGGAGGCGGCATCCATGGATCATAAAATGTCGCGCTCGCCGTGGGTTATTCATTACGACGGCTCGAGCTGCAACGGATGCGATATCGAGGTGCTGGCCTCGCTCACGCCGCTGTTCGATGCGGAGCGCTTTGGCGTGGTCAACACCGGCAACCCCAAGCATGCGGATATCTTTTTGGTGACGGGGTCGGTCAATGCCCAGAACCTGCCCGTCGTGCGCCAGATCTACAACCAGATGCTCGAACCCAAGTGCGTGGTGGCCTGCGGCATTTGCGCGTGCTCGGGCGGCGTGTTCCGCGATGCCTACAACGTGATCGGAGGCGTGGACCGCGCGATTCCCGTGGACGTGTACGCGCCCGGGTGCGCCATTCGCCCCGAGACCGTGATCGATGCCATCGTGGAGGCGTGCGGCATCCTGGACCAGAAGGAGGCCGTGATGCGCGCCGGCGGCGACCCGCTCACCGTGGGCGGCGCCGCTACCTGGGACGGTGGCGTTGAGTTGGGCGAGGACGGGTTTGTGGCCGCGGGGGCCGGGGCTGACGGTGCCGGTGGCGCGCCTGCCGAGAAGCCCGCCGCGCCCGCCGCTGCAAAGGAGGCTGAGTAATGCAGAAGGCTATCTATACCACCGTCGGGATCGACGAGCTTCTGTCGCATGTCCAGGCGCTCAAGGGCGTCGGCGCGCGCTTTGTGCAAATGCACGCCGAGCGCAACGTCGACGACGGCACGTATCGCCTGGTCTATACGTTTATCAACGTTCGTGCTGCACAGGAGCAGATCGCTCAGGATGGTAGCTATGCGATCGAGAACCTGGTGGTCGAGGGCATCGACCAGTACCAGGAGATTCCGTCCATCAGCTCGTACTATTCGGCGGTGTTCCCGTTTGAGAACGAGGCACACGATCTGTTTGGGCTTGCCATCACCGACATGCAGATCGACTTTAAGGGCTTTTTCTACCAGGTCTCAACGGCCGAGCCCATGAGCGTTATCACGCCCGAGGTGAAGGCCGCGCGCGAGAAGGCCATGAAGGTCCGTGCCGCCGCAGAGGCCAAGGCGCGCAAGGCTGCGGCCGAGAAGGCCGCTGCCGCTGCTGCTGCGGGGGAGGGCGCCGCAGGCGCCGGCGATGCTGCGGGCGCTGCCGTCGCCCAGCCCGCTGCGGCTACCGGCTCCGATGCTCAGCACGATGAAGCTGCTGCCAAGGCCGCACTTAAGGCTGCCGAGATGGAGGCAAAGCTCGCCGCCATGGATCCCGAGAAAGCGGCCAAGGTCCGCGCGGCGCTTGCTGCCAAGGCCGCCCGCGACAAGCAGAAAAAGGAGGCGTAAGGTCCATGGCACATCGCTCCGTTATTCCGTTTGGCCCGCAACACCCGGTGCTGCCCGAGCCGCTTCATCTGGACCTGGTGATCGAGGACGACCGCGTCATCGAGGCAATTCCGCAGATCGGCTTTGTGCACCGCGGACTCGAGAAGCTCACCGAAAAGCGCGACATGCACCAGTTTGGCTACATCGCCGAGCGTATCTGCGGCATCTGCGCCGTGGGACACAGCTACGGCTATGCCAGCGCCTGCGAGCGCATGCTCGACATCGAGGTGCCCGGCCGCGCGCAGTATATCCGCACCATTTTGCACGAGCTTTCGCGCATCCACTCGCATCTGCTGTGGCTGGGCCTGCTCGCCGATGCCTTTGGCTTCGAGGCGCTGTTCTATCGTTCGTGGACGCTGCGCGAGCAGATTCTCAAGATCTTCGAGAGCACGTGCGGTGGTCGCGTGATTCTGTCGATCAATGAGATCGGCGGCCTTAAGCACGACATTGAGGACTCCGAGCTGGCGGGTATTGTCCAGACGCTCGATGCCATGCGTCCCGACTACGAGGCCCTGGTGCATACGTTTTTGGACGACAATAGCTGCGGCGAGCGCCTGCATGGCGTGGGCGTGATCAGCAAGAAGGACGCGCTGAATCTGTCGATGGTCGGCCCGTTCGGTCGCGCCTCGGGCGTGGATTACGACGTGCGCATGTTTGGCGACGGTGCCTATGCAGGCCTGGCAGCATTTGAGCCCATCGTTGCTACCGACGGCGACTGCTATGCCCGCTGCCAGGTGCGTTGTGCCGAGGTCACGCAGGCCATGGACATCATCAAGGAGCTTGTGGGCAAGATCCCGCACGACGGTATCGGCGGGCGCACCAAGCTCACGCCGGCCGACGGCGCGCGCGGCGAGGTTGTGATTGAGCAGCCGCGCGGCGAGGCGTACTACTATGTGCGCGGTAACGGCACCAAGAATCTGGACCGTTTTCGCGTGCGCACGCCGACGTCGCAAAATCTGGCGGGTCTGACGCATGCGTTGCAGGGCGTGCTCCTTGCCAACGTGCCCATGATTATCCTGACCATCGACCCCTGCATTAGCTGCACGGAAAGGTAGGCGCGGCATGAGTTTGCTGACATTTGCCAAGACGGCCTTGGGCTCTATGGTCAAGCAGCCGGTCACGGTGTGCTATCCGCAGGAGAAGCTCGCGGCGCCCGAGCGCCTGCGCGGGCATATCGTCAACGACATGGACGTGTGCATTTGCTGCGGCATGTGCGCTCGTCGCTGCCCGGCGGGCGCGCTCGTAGTCGATCGCAAGGGCGGAACGTGGTCGATCGACCCGTATGCCTGTGTGGTGTGCGGCGAGTGCATCGAAAGCTGTCCTAAACACTGTCTGACTATGGACACCGCCCGCACCCCAGTCGCAGCGGACAAGACTCCCACGGTAGAAACCAAACCGGAGTAGTGTTGGAATAGAGCTGGAATAGGGGCCGGGGGGGCAAAAATGCCCCACCCGCCCCGCGCGTGAGAACGCGCGGCTGGGCCGCCGCGAACAAAACTATGCCGGATTACGGGGCTGGATTGCGAACCTCCGACCATATCGAAAACCACGAAATTAAAACTGCAGGTAGACGAACCGTCATTTTGCAGAAAACGCGGGTATGGATGAGGGCCCCGACTTTAGCCCCGTAATCCGGCATAGTTTTGAAATGCCACCATATCACTACCAGCCCCTGATCTCCCGTGGACAGAGGGAAACGGATCATTTTGGTCCCGCGAGGCTTGCGGAGGCGCTCGTGCAGGGCCGCCCGAACAAAACTATGTCGGTTTACTACGAAGAATTCGACATTCCCGACCATGACTGCATTTTTCTAAATATTGCAAGCGTTCTACCTGCGGTTTTGCAAGCGCGCAATTTACCGTGGTCGAAGGTGGGCGATTCACCGTAGTAAACCGGCATAGTTTTGAAATGGCATTAAAGCGGTAGCAGCCATTTTACTCTGCCGGGGCGGTCGGTCGCTGGGTAATTACCCTCGCAGGTAGGCGATGGCAATCTGCGTGCGGTCTGTCTCTTATACACATCTGACGCTGCCGACGAATAGAGAGGTGTAGATCT
>USHS01000072.1 GCA_900554585.1 uncultured Collinsella sp. | reverse complement strand
TCGTGGGCGTCGGTGGGAACGTGGTCGACACGCTGCTCGTCAAAGGCGATGCCGATGATTTGACATGCGGGCGAGAGCGTGGGCAGGTAGCGATCATAGCAGCCGCCGCCGTAGCCCAGGCGCGTGCCGGCGCGGTCGAAGGCTACGAGTGGCACGACGACCATGTCGAGAGCTTCGGCAGGCACGATAGGGAAGCGGTCGCTGTCGATGTCCACGGCCGCGAAGGTCCGCGTGGGGTGGGCGATAAACGGAGCCGAGGACGCATCGCCGGCGGCAACTGCCCGCATGCACATGCGCTGGCCACAAGCTGCGGCATCGATTGCCGAGAACATGCACGGATAGGCCACGCGCCAGCCGCGTTTGGCGGCCGCTGCGGCAAACGCGGCAGGATCGACTTCGGAACCCATCGCGGCATAGACGGCAACGATGCGCGGCGCCGCGGCATCCGAGCGATCCAACAGCTCAACAAGCCGCGCACAGATAGCGGCGGACTTTGCCGCCCGCACATCCAAATCAAGAGCATCGCGCCGAGCAATCATCGCCCGTCGCAACTCAGCCTTGTCCATCCCAGCCTCCTCTAGCAAACCTGCCAAAAAGGGACAGGTTTATTTTGGCAGGTTTTATCTGGGCAAACGCGATATGGGCAGTAAAGTCACCGCAAATATGCCTGTGAACTGCGCCCTTTGTGGTTGTTTGGGCCTATGCGTTAATGCTATAACGCCGCAGCGATTGCTTCAGTCACAAACTTATTGAGTGACTCACCCTTCTTTGCCGCTGCCAGCGCCGCTTGCTTGTGGAGCTCAGAGCCCGTTCTTACGTTGAACGAGCCCTTAAAAGCCCGCTCGGGTTCCTTGCCTTTCTCGGCGCAAAACTCAAGGTAATCGTCGACGGCGTCGTGGAAGCATCGCTCCACCTCTTCAGCTGTGGAGCCTTCAAATACGATTGCGTCCCTAATGCCGGTGACCATACCTGTTAGCACATGCTGTTCGGCATCGAACTCGACTGGGGCGAAATAACCCTTGTATGCCAAAACGTTACTCATGACTACCTCCGACATCTTGCAGAAATCGAACGATGTTTCGAATGGTCCCCGCTGTCAATTCGTCAGATGGATGCGGCGCGTGCATTACGAACATCCTGCCATCTGATGGCCTGTAGAAGCGAATGCGCGATCCGGATGTCTTGCCTTTGTTGTCCATTTCAAAGCCATATGAAGCCATGACTTTTAAAAAATCGGTATACCGATACGTCGAAGGGCAGCTAAGCAGTTGGGCGATGAGTTTATCGGTCCGAGTCATCCCGCCTCACATTCTGCAACTATATCTTAGTTGCAATTTAAGTCCGATGCAAGCACCCCTACTATAGAACATGTGTACGTATAGAACAAGTGTTCGAACCAACGTAAAGGCACCTGCCACTTCGTGGGGGTTTTGCTGGTGGGGCGGGTGTCTGCGGCGGGTTGTCTCGATCTGTAACATTAACTCGGCAAAAATGGGCCTAGCTGTTACAGATTAAGACAAAGGGCCGGCGTCATCCGAAAACGTCTCGATTTGTAACATCTGGAGCCGATATTGCCGCCTAGATGTTACAGATTTAGACAAACTGGTGGGACGGGGTGAGCTGCCCCGCCCAAGCAGCGGCAAAAGAAAAGGTAGATTTTCAGGCATGTCCCAAAAATCTACCTTTTCTGTGCGTTAGCCTATCAGGTCGACGACGTTAAAGCCGGCGTTGCTCTTGGCGATGACGTCTCGGCTGCCAAAGACGCACGTTGGCGACTCGGCTGCGATGCGCGTCACGTCGGCGCCGAGCGAGCGAAGCTCACCGGGCGTGGCGGCGAGCATCTGGGCGCGGCGCTCCTCGCGTGCGTGCGGATCGAGCCCGGCCAGGTAGGTCGTGTTGCGGCGCTTGGTGAGCGCGTACGGCTTCACCGGCGCGTCCATGCCGCTCACGCAGCTCACGATAAAGCCCTCAAAGGCGGCCTCGTCGGGCTCAAAGCTGCCGAGCCATTCGCCTGCGCGCGCCACGCGCTCAATCGAGGGGTCGATTGCCGGGTCGCGGTAGGTGTAGAACGCCGCCTGACGCTCGCCGGCCGCGCGGAATCCGCAGCCGTACGCACCGCCCTTCACGCGGATCTCGTTCCACAGGTAGTCGTAGGAGAGCGCGTTGGCGGCAACCGCCCAGGCGCCCGTCACGTCAAGCCCTAAGCGACGCGGATCGCACGCGCTTGCCGCAAAGCAGATGTCGCTGGGGATGACAAAAGCCTCGTGGCGGTCGCGCGGCGTCGGCACCACGAGCGCGTCGCGGCCGGCATCGGCGCCGTCGCCAGCGCCCAGCCCCAGGTCGCCCGCGGCATCCCAGTACGCGTCAAAGTCCTCATCGCTGCCGGTAAAGCTCGCCAGGCAGCCATCGGCCACAAAGATGCAGCCTGCCAGCTCGGCAAGTTTGGCGCGCAGGTCGTCCAGTCGCTCGTCAAAGTGCTCGAGTAGATCGCGCAGGAACAGGTAGAAGTCCACGCCCGAAAGCTGCTCGCGCACCACGGCCGAAGGCGAGCTGTAGCTCATCGCGCGACCAAGCGCCGCCGAGTGACCGTTGTTGATAAAGCCCTGCTCAAGCCCAATGCGAATCTGCGTAAGCACGTCGCGCACGCGGTCGGCGTCGGCATCGAGCAAAAGCGTGCTCGACCACACCTCGCGCGGCAGGCTCGCCAGCGCATCAATCTTCTCGGACAGGGCGCCGGCGCTCACCAGCAGGTAGGGGCGCACACCGTTCACGTCGGGCTGGGTCATGACCTCGGTCGTAAAGCTCAAAAAGCCCAGCTTGCCGGCGAGCAAGTTGTCGAGCTCCTCGGCCGAGTGCTCGCTTGTGGGCAGCTGTTTGAGCAGACGGCAGAGCAGCGTTACATAGGGCAGGTCCTCAAACGCAACGCAGTTCAGGTCGAAATACTGCATGGCGTAGGCCAGACGGTTGGTGGGGATGTCGTGGCACAGGCAGGGGATGGGCGCGGTCGTGTCCACGACCAGCGGCGGCTCGGGGCGCGCCTCGCCAATGTCGGACACGCGCAGGCGCGGCAGTGTGGCCTTGGCCTCGGGTGTGTCTTCCGCCTCCTGTGCGGCACGCAGCGCGGCCGTGCGATCGACCACGTCGGCCAGCTCGGCATCGGTCATGGCGTCGCGCTTGGCTGCCAGCTCGGCGGCTTCGGCGCCCTCCGAACCTTCGGCGGCGTCAACCGGCGCGAGCTCGACCAGCGCCATATGGTCATTTTGCAGCACCAGCTCGCGCAGCAGGTCCTCAAAGTAGCTGCCGTCCAGCTCGCCTCGCAGCTCCTCGTACACCGGGCCATACTTGAGTGCTAGCGTCGCGGCATCGTCATCGTAGAGCCAGGTGCTCAGCGCGTCGCACGCAATGGCCACGCCGTCGGCGATACCGTAGTCGCGCTGGCGCAGGTCGTATTCGTTGCTGCTGATGATGGCCTCCAGGCGCTCGCGCGGAACGCCGTGCTCGCACAGGTCGCGGCAGGCGTCCTGGAACACGCGACGCAGCTCGCGCGCCACACCGGGCTGTGCGTTTTGCAGCATGATGAGTTCGTAGGGCTGCAGGCTCTCGGCCGCGGTGTAGCTCACCACGTTGCCGCCCAGGCCCGCTGCCAGAATGGCCTTCTTAACCGGCGCTTCGTTGGAGCCCAGCAGCGCCTCGAACAGAATGTCCGCCGCGATCGTGCGTTTGCGGTCGAGCGCGCTGCCCAGCACCAGGCCCAGGCCCACCAGGGCGTTCTCAGGCGTGGTGGCCATCTCGACGCGCTTATACTCGCAGGTCACAGGCGCCTGCACGTCCAGCGGATTGGGCGCCAGCGCGGACGGGTCCTCGCCGGCGGCAACGGCAGCGTCCATGCGGCGGCTCGCGGCACTCGACTGCGACAGATAGCGCTCGTCCAAAAAGGCCAGCGCGCGGTCCACGTCCAGGTCGCCGTAGAGCGTTATATAAGAGTTGGAAGGATTGTAGTGGCGTGCGTGCGTATCCAGGAACTGCTCGTAGGTGAGCGCAGGGATCGCGCGCGGGTCGCCGCCGCTCTCGTGCGCATAGGCGGTGTCGGGATAGAGCGCGGCGTTGACGGCATCGTCCAGCACGCTCATGGGGTCGGACAGCGCGCCCTTCATCTCGTTGAACACCACGCCGTTATAGCGCAGCGTGCCCTCGCGCAGGCTGGCGGCGCTGCCTTCGCCGCCGTCGCCCTCGCTCTCGGCACCTTCCGGCAGGTCCAGCTCGTAGTGCCAGCCCTCCTGCTCAAAAATGGTGGGCTTGGTGTAGATGGCCGGGTTGAATACCGCGTCCAGGTACACGTCCATCAGGTTGTACAGGTCCTGCTCGTTGGTGGTCGCAACGGGGTAGATGGTCTTGTCAGGGTAGGTCATGGCGTTGAGGAACGTCTGCATGGAGCTCTTGATCAGGTCCACGAACGGCTCCTTGACGGGAAACTTGGCCGATCCGCACAGCACCGAGTGCTCAAGAATATGGAACACGCCGGTGGAATCGGCCGGCGGCGTCTTAAAGCCAATGGCAAAGGCCTTGTTTTCGTCGTCGCACGCCAGGTACAGCAGGCGAGCGCCCGAGGCGGTGTGGCGCAGCACGTAGGCGTCCGAGTCGAGCTCGGGCACGGTCTCGCAGCGCTCGACGGCAAAGCCGTGGCAGGTAGTGCCGGGCACCAGCAGTGCGGCGGCAGCGGCGCGCGGGTCGGTTGAGGTGGTGGGCATATGCAGTCTCCTTTGACGCCCCAGCGGGGGCGAATCGAGTCGAATCCTCGAGAGTATACCCATATGGGGCCGCTGCTCTGCGGCGAACTGAAGACGATGTGGGTGGACTAGCCTAGCTAGGTTGATAACGAATGCCGCGGGTAGCCGCTGCACCCCGCTAAAGTGAAATAACACCCCGTTTACCGAATCATTTAGGAAATATATGGACTCCTAAAAAGTTCTAATACAATATAAGTCATCTATCTATAAACTGCTGATTCCTTGCAAAGGCATGGTTGATATGGTTGAAGCAAATAGCGTTGTCCCCCTGTACAAACAGATTGTCCGTGCGCTTTCTGATTCGATCGCCAACGGCACGTACCGCCCGGGAGATAAGCTCCCGACCGAGGCGGAGCTCATCGAGCAATTTGGCGTGAGCCGAATAACGGTTCGCTCCGCAATTAAAGAAATGGAAGATGCTGGGCTTGTTGAGAGGGCCCGCGGCAAGGGCACATTCGTTTCGTCGGACACACAGATGTATGCCGCGGACGACCGTGAGAGCTTTACCCATTCGTGCCAGCTTGCGGGAAAACAGGCGTCTACCAGGGTTCTCGCAATGGGCTGGGACTTCCCAAGCCTGCGAGACGCGAAGTTCCTGGGCGGAGACGATACCCAAAAGGTATTGCGTAGTCGTCGTCTGCGCCTTGTGGATGACAAGCCCACGATGCTGGAAACCAATAGCTATTCCGCTGTGCTTTCTTTTTTGGAGCATGAATCCCTCGAGGATTCGCTGATGGCGGTACTCGATCGCCAGGGGATCAAGATGGGCCCCAACACGCGTACGCTCGAGGTCTGCTATGCGAGCGAGCTCGAGGCGGCATACCTTAACGTGGAGCTGGACTCTCCGCTGCTTCTGTTTGTCGATAGACGTTATGCTCCAAGCGGCGAGCCGCTTTTCATCTCCCGTCAGGTGTACTGCACCGAGCGACTGAAGTTCTATTTGTAAATTAGACATAGATTGGTCAATTTACCGACCAATTGCTACCGTTCGCGGATTTGGAAAATAGACACACCGCGTAGGGTAGATTGCTAATATACTTTGTTATGACAATATAGTACGTCTTATTGATATTGGAGAACTATGAATAAGATATTGCTAGCGAGTCATGGTTATCTCGCCCAAGGTATGAAGAGCTCTCTCGAGATCCTGATGGGCGCCAACGACCGAATCGAGTGTCTGTGCGCCTATGTCGATGACGACACGAGGGATGTCGCAGCGCTTATCGATGCTTGGATGGAGTCGAAGGACCCTGCCGACTCTTGGTTTGTCGTGACTGACATCTTTGGCGGCTCTGTAAACAACGAATTCATTCAGAGGCAGACCGCCGGATCGTTTACGTTGATCACCGGAATGAACTTGCCGCTGCTGGTGGAAATGGCTACACAGCTGGACTCCCTGGATGCGGACAAGGCCAAAGCTGCGGTCGAGGGATCACGTTCGTTTATCATGCTTTGTGAGGCGGCGGACATGCTTGCCGATGTCGAAGAAGAAGAGTTCTAGTTAGTTCTGGTTCGAGCCCTAGCTAAGGGCCACGCCTGTCATTACCTTTATCACGTGCGGAGATGATTACGATGATTAAGCTTACGAGAGTTGATTACCGATTGATTCACGGCCAGGTCACCATGTCTTGGACACATGCGCTGGATGTCGATTGCATCCTGTGTGCCAGCGACGCCGTGGCAAAAGACGACATGAGAAAAGCCGCATTGAGGCTAGCTCGTCCCAACGGCGTGAAGCTCGTCATAAAAGACGTAAACGCGGCCATCGAGGCGCTCAACAGCGGCGTTACCGACAAGTATTCGCTGTTTATCATTGTTGAGACGATTGAAGATGCCTATCGCCTTGCTAAGGGTTGCAAAGACATCAAGGAGATTAATCTGGGCGGAACTCGAAAGTCTCCCGAGACCACGCTTCATCCGACCCCCGCGATCTTTGCGACCGAAACCGATGCCGAGCATATCCAAGAGCTTGTGAACGATGGCGTGGTTATCGAAATCCGTCAGGTTCCCAATGACTCAAAGGTACTTGCCAAGGACGTTTTCTAGCTGGAAACATGCCATTGTCTAGCAT
>USHS01000071.1 GCA_900554585.1 uncultured Collinsella sp. | reverse complement strand
GAATCACTCGCATTCATGGCATAAGGGCCGCGCATCCATTTGGGTGCGCGGCCCTTTTCTTTTTTATTGGTGCAAGCTAACCCGTTCCCATTGCACCAGGTTGGTGCGAATGGGACAGGTTGATTTGCACCAAATGGCAGAGAGAGGCAGCGTTTCCCAGATAAAAGCTGCCAAAATAAACCAGTCCCTTTTTGGCAGGCTGTCGTAGTTATTACGTGGTCGAGCGTGTCGACCGCATAGGCGGCGCCTTGTTTGGCTAAAGTACAAATATCTGTGTTTAACTCGTCCAAGGTTTCATGCCGCGGGCGATGGCCAAAAAGGAAAACCACATGGGATTCATGTCAAAGCTGCTGTCCTTTGGGTCCGATAAGGACCTGAAGCGCTACTACAAGATCGTCGACAAGATCAACGGTCTTGAGCCCCAGTTTGAGAAGATGACCGAGGAGGAGCTCCGCGCCCAGACTGATAAGTTCCGTGAGCGCTACGCCAACGGCGAGTCGCTCGACGACATGCTCCCCGAGGCCTTTGCCACCGTGCGCGAAGCTTCCAAGCGCACCATGGGCATGCGTCACTTTGATGTACAGCTCATCGGCGCCATGGCGCTGCACGAGGGCCACATTGCCGAGATGAAGACCGGCGAAGGCAAGACCCTCGTCTCCACGCTGGCCGGCTATCTCAACGCTATCGCCGGTAAGGGCGTGCACGTCGTCACCGTCAACGACTACCTGGCCAAGCGCGACTCCGAGTGGATGGGTCGCATCTACAAGTATCTGGGCATGACCGTCGGTCTGCTGCAGAACAACATGCCGCTCGAGCTGAAGCGCCCGGCCTACCAGGCCGACGTCACGTACGGCACCAACTCCGAGTTCGGTTTCGATTATCTGCGCGACAACATGGTTACCCGCCCCGAGCAGCGTGTTCAGCGCGGCCACAGCTACGCCATCGTCGACGAGGTTGACTCCATCCTGATCGACGAGGCCAGAACGCCGCTCATCATCTCGGGCGCCGGCACCAAGTCCGCCAGCACTTACAAGGACTTCGCGCGCGCCGTGCGCGGCCTTGAGCGCGGTGAGGACGTCTCGCACGACATGCTCACCGCTACCGAGGACGTGGAGCCCACGGGCGACTTCGTCATGGACGAGGCCAAGCACACCATCGCCGCCACCGAGCGCGGTCTTAAGAAGATTGAGCGCCGCCTGGGTATCGATGACATCTATGCCGATCTTTCCGGCCAGCTGGTCAACCACCTGCAGCAGGCGCTGAAGGCCCAGTACATGTTCCACCGCGACAAGCAGTACGTGGTCACCAACGGCGAGGTCAAGATCGTCGACGAGTTCACCGGTCGTATCATGGAGGGTCGCCGCTATTCCGAGGGCCTGCACCAGGCCATCGAGGCCAAAGAGGGCGTGCTCGTGCGCGAGGAGAACCAGACCCTTGCCACCATCACCCTGCAGAACTACTTCCGCCTGTATGACAAGCTCTCCGGCATGACCGGTACGGCGCTCACCGAGGACGCCGAGTTCCGCGAGATCTACAAGCTGCCCGTCGAGGTCATTCCCCCCAACAAGCCCGTGCAGCGTGTTGACCACGAGGACCTGGTCTACCGCACCATCCAGGCCAAGTACAACGCCGTTGCCGACGACGTTGAGCGTCGTCACGCCAAGGGCCAGCCGGTCCTGGTGGGCACCGTCTCCATCGAGAGCTCCGAGAAACTGTCCGCCGCCCTCACTAAGCGCGGTATCGCGCACGAGGTCCTCAACGCCAAGCACCACGAGCGCGAGGCCCATATCGTGGCCCAGGCTGGTCGCTATGGCGCCGTGACCATCGCTACCAACATGGCCGGCCGTGGTACAGACATCTTGCTGGGCGGCAACCCCGACGAGCTGGTGCGCGAGCGCCTGGAGTACGAGGGCCTGACCATGGAGGACGTGACGCCCGAGCAGCTCGAGCAGTTTAACGCCGAGGCCAAGGAGACCTGCAAGGCCGAGCGCGAGCGCGTGCTTGCCGCCGGCGGCCTGACCGTTATCGGCACCGAGCGTCATGAGTCCCGCCGTATCGACAACCAGCTGCGTGGCCGTTCCGGTCGTCAGGGCGATCCGGGCGAGACCCAGTTCTACCTGTCACTCGAGGATGACCTCATGCGCCTGTTCGGCGGCGACAGGATGGACCGCGTCTCCAAGATGATGGTCACGGCCGACATGGGCGACGACATGCCCATCCAGCACAAGATCATTTCCAAGGCCGTCGAGAATGCCCAGCACAAGGTCGAGAGCATCAACTTCTCCATGCGTAAGAGCGTTCTTGAGTACGACGACGTCATGAACAAGCAGCGCCAGGTCATCTACGCCGAACGCAACAAGATTCTGGACGGCAAGGACCTGACCGACCACATCACCGAGGTCATGCACGATACCGTGTACCGCTGTGTGCAGGAGTTCTGCACCAAGGACAGCCACGAGGGCGAGCGCGATCTTGAGGGTCTGCGCAAATGGGTCGTCGAGCTGACCGGGCATATCGATACCCCTCAGTTCCCCGATGAGGACTTTGAGGCCCTGGCCGCCGATGTCTTGGCCTATGTTGAGAAGTGCTACAACATGAAGGCCGAGCGTCTGGGCGAGGACCTGATGCGCGAGCTCAATACCCAGGTCATGCTGCGCGTCATCGATACGCGTTGGATGAACTACCTGCAGGAAATGGACTACCTCAAGACCGGTATCGGCCTGCGCGGCTTTGGCCAGCGCGACCCGCTGGTTGAGTACAAGACCGAGGCCTACGGCGCGTTCCAGATACTCGTCGATACCATGTACGAGGATTACCTGCGCACTGTTCTGCGCATTGAGCTCAAAGCTGCCCCGCAGGCTGTGGAGCACAAGGAGGACCCCGCCCTTAAGGGTGCGCGCTTCTCTGGTCCCGCCGAGGTCGATGGCGACAACAGCGATTCGGTGCTGCGCAAGCAGGCTCAGGTGCAGGCCCGCACCGCCGTCCAGGGTGGTCCGGCTGCCGTTAACAACGGTGGCAAGGTGACGACCTACCGCAAGTCCGAGAGCGATGACCCCTATGTCAACGTGGGCCGCAACGACCTGTGCCCTTGCGGTAGCGGTAAGAAGTTTAAGTACTGCCACGGCAGGAATCGTTAATGGCCGAGGCTCTAGAGGTAACGCCCGCCGAGTTGGACGCGTTTGCGGACCGACTTGGCGAGGTCGAGTCATATCTCCATTTGGACGAGAAGCGCACCCGCGTGGCGGAGCTCGAGGCCAAAAGCGTCGCCCCAGGCTTTTGGGACGATGCCGATGCCGCTCGCGCCACGATGGAGGAGATTGCACGCGCCAAGGAGGACATCGCCGCCGTGGATACGGCGCGCGGTGAGCTTTCCGATGCTCGCGCCGCGCTGGAGCTTGCCGGGGAAATGGGCGCTGACCCCGATGCTGCCGCGCTGCGTGAGGAGGCTGCCGCTACGGCGGAGCGCCTTTCCCGCGCCATCGACGAGCTTGAGCTTGCGAGCTGGTTTACCGGGGAGTTCGACCATGGCGACGCGATTGTGACCATCAAGCCCGGGCAGGGCGGTTTGGAGGCCCAGGACTGGACCTTCATGCTCTTTAAGATGTACATGAAGTACTGCCAGCGCCGCGGTTGGAAGGTCACCATCAACGATTGCCCCGCGGCCGAGGTTATCGGCATCGATCGCGCGACCTTTACCGTCGAAGGCAAGGATGCCTTTGGCATGCTTCGTGCCGAGGCCGGTGTTCACCGCCTGGTGCGCATTAGCCCCACCGACGACAAGAAGCGCCGCCAGACTACGTTTGCCGGCGTCGAGGTCATTCCGGTACTGCCCGACGATATCGATATCGAGATTAGTCCCGATGACATTCGCGTCGACGTGTACCATGCAAGCGGCCCGGGCGGCCAGGGTGTCAACACCACCGACTCCGCCGTGCGCGTGACGCATTTCCCCAGCGGTATCGTGGTCACGTGTCAAAACGAGCGCAGCCAGATTCAAAACAAGGCCGCGTGCATGCAGATCCTTAAGGCGCGCCTGTACGAGATTGAGCTCGAAAAGCGCGCCGAGGCCCTGGACGAGATTCGCGGACCCAAGACCACAATTGGTTTTGGCAACCAGATCCGCAGCTATGTGCTCTACCCGTACCAGATGGTTAAGGACCTGCGCACGGGCGTGGAGACCAGCAACGTCGAGGCAGTTCTTGACGACGGCGACCTGGATCCGTTTGTGATTGGCTATCACCGTTGGGCTACCGGCAACGCTGACGCGGAGGCCCCGTCTGCCTAAACCGCTCAGTTTATGTGGAAATGGATCAAGGCCTTCCGAGCAGGACGGTTTTGTATCCAGGACAAACCCTGCACAGGGGTGGTTTTTGTTTGGCGAATCGGTAGAATCGAATACATGAAGAAGTTCAAAGCGCATCCGATGGGGTGCGCTTTTTTGAGGGAGGCAGCATGGCATATCGTCTGGACATCAAGCGCATTCTTTCGATGAACTTCTTTCACGATCTACCCCAGATCATGTTGGGGTGTGCCTTGGCCGCCATCGCGACCGACCTGTTTTTGATTCCCAACGGTCTTGCAGCCGGTGGCGTTACGGGCCTTGCGACGATTATCCAGGCAGTCGGCGCAGCGCGAGGCGTGTCGCTTCCTGTCGGTATCCAGACCATCGTGATGAATGCCTTGCTGCTGCTGATCGTTATGCGCGAGGGCGGCATGTTCTATGTAGTGCAGACGGCGACGGGCTTTGTGCTGCTGGGCTTCTTTACCGATCTGTTTGCCCCGTTCGTAGCGCCTCTGGCACATGCGGACCTGATGCTTCCCGCTATGTGGGGCGGCATTATCACGGGCATTGGTTATGGCATGGTGTTGCGCGCCGGCGCCAACACCGGCGGCTCGGACACGATTGGCCAAATCATCTCGCGTAACACCTCGCTGCCGGTGGGATCGACCGTCATGGCAATCGACGTTGCCGTATGTGCGGCATCTGCTCCGGTATTCTCGCTCGAAAATGCTCTATACGCAGGACTTTCGATGGTGATTAGCGGCTATGTGATCGATGCTGTGGTCGATGGCGGCAATAAGCGTCGTATGGTGCTCATCATCTCGGATAACTTTCCCGATATCGCGGCCGACATCATGTATGGTCTGGGCCGCGGCTGCACCAAATTAAAGGCGACCGGTATGTATTCGGGCGTCGAGAAGCCGGTGATCATGGTGATCGTTAGCCGTCGAGAGCTCAACACCCTCAAAACGATCGTGCGCGAGCGCGATCCTCACGCCATTGTGACGGTCGCCGACGTTACGGAAGCCTTCGGTGAGGGATTCAAGGACATTAACGCGTAGGCTGAATTTCGGTTTGCGGATCATTTTTGTGCCGGGGCGAGAGGTAGCCACCGCATCCAAAAGACGTTCACATTGATAAACCGTTTCATCAGCGGTCCTGCCTGCTAAATTGCTCAAATAATGATAAAAACTCTGGTAAAGCCATCAGTTTCTAGCATAATGAATGACGTACGTGCATTGCGGCTGTGTTGGGATTACCTTCGGTGCCGTGCGCATTTTGCCTAATGAGGATGAAAGGAAGGCACAATGAGCGACGAAGAGCTCAAAAAGGTTGCCAACGAGGTAAGGAAGGGCATCGTCACCGGTGTGCACGCTGCCAAGTCCGGCCATCCGGGCGGTTCGCTCGGCGCTGCCGACATCATGACCTATCTGTACTTTGAGGAAATGAACGTCGACCCGGCCGATCCCCGCAAGGCCGATCGCGACCGCTTTGTGCTCTCTAAGGGCCATTGCGCTCCGGGCCTGTACGCCGTGCTCGCCGAGCGCGGGTTCTTCCCCAAGGAGGACCTCGAGACGCTGCGCCATATCGGCAGCCACCTGCAGGGTCACCCCAACATGAACGACACCCCGGGCGTCGACATGTCTACCGGCTCGCTCGGCCAGGGCATCTCCGCTGCCGTGGGCATGGCCGTTGCCGCTAAGCACTGGGGCGATACTTACCGCACGTACGCCCTGCTGGGCGATGGCGAGAGCGAGGAGGGCCAGGTCTGGGAGGCCGCCATGTTTGCCGGCAACCAGCAGCTCGACAACCTCTGCGTGATCGTCGACCACAACGGCCTGCAGATCGATGGCCCCGTCGAGGAGGTCAACGACCCCATGCCGCTGGCAGACAAGTTCCGCGCCTTCAAGTTCCATGTGGTGGAGCTTGCCGACGGCAACGACTTCGATCAGATCCGCGCCGCCTTTGCCGAGGCCCGCGCCACCAAGGGTCAGCCGACCGCCATTATCGCCGAGACCACAAAGGGCAAGGGCGTCTCCTTTATGGAGAACCAGGTGGGTTGGCACGGTAAGGCCCCCAACGATGAACAGTTTGAGCAGGCCATGGCAGAGCTCACGGCCGCCGGAGAGGAGCTCTAGGATGGCAGATGTCAAGAAAATCGCCACGCGCGTAAGCTACGGCGAGGCCCTCGTCGAGCTCGCCAACGAGCACGATGACTTTGTGGTCCTCGACGCCGACCTGGCCGCCGCCACGCAGACCGGCAAGTTCAAGGCAGCCCGCCCCGACCGCTTTTTCGATGTGGGCATTGCCGAGAGCAACCTGATGGGTGTTGCCGCCGGTATCGCAACCACCGGCCGCGTTGCCTTCGCGAGCACCTTTGCCATGTTTGCCGCCGGCCGCGCCTTTGAGCAGGTCCGCAATTCCATCGGTTACCCGCACCTCAACGTCAAGATCGGTGCCACGCACGCCGGTATCTCGGTGGGCGAGGATGGCGCCACGCACCAGTGCTGCGAGGATATCGCCCTTATGCGCGTTATTCCCGGCATGACCGTCATCGTTCCCGCCGACGACGTCGAGGCCCGCGCCGTGACGCGCGCCGCCTACGAGTGCGACGGCCCCGTGTACATGCGCTTTGCCCGTCTGGCC
>USHS01000070.1 GCA_900554585.1 uncultured Collinsella sp. | reverse complement strand
CCCTCAAAGAGGTCCAGACCACGGTTCCCGAGCCCAGCGAGGAGACCGAGGCCGCTAAGCTCGCCTTTACGCCGCTCGTCATCAGCGTGATGGAGCGCTCTTTCCGCGTGGCACGCGAGAACAACCAGACCTATGTGTCGACCGAGCACCTGCTCATCGGTATCGTCGAAGAGGGCAACGGCATGGCCATGGACATCCTCATGCGCCTGGGTGTGTCGTCCGCTTCCATTAAAAAAGCCATCGAGAAGCTTACCGCCAAGGATCAGGACAAGAAGCGTCCGCTCGCCGGCGCCGGTGCCGGGCGTCCCGGTGCGGGCCTGCCGTTCTTTAGCGGTTCGGACGCCTCGCAGCAAAAGGGGGGCGGCACCGATACACTCAAGCAGTTCGCCACCAACCTTACGCAGAAAGCACGCGATGGCGAGCTCGACCCCGTGATCGGTCGCGAAAAGGAAGTCCAGCGCATGATGGAGATCCTTTCGCGCCGCACCAAGAACAACCCGCTTATCTTGGGTGACCCCGGTGTGGGCAAGACGGCCATCGTCGAGGGCCTGGCGCAGCAGATCGCTGCCGGCAACGTGCCTGAGAACCTTATGAACCAGAACATCTGGACGCTCGACCTGCCGGGTCTTGTCGCGGGCGCCAAGTATCGCGGCGAGTTTGAGGAGCGCCTCAAGAACGTGATACAGGAGGCAACCGAGGCCGACGACGTCATCCTGTTTATCGACGAGATGCACACCATCATCGGTGCCGGTTCTGCCGAGGGTTCCATCGATGCAAGCTCCATGCTCAAGCCCGTGCTCGCGCGCGGCGCCTTCCAGATCATCGGTGCCACGACGGCAGAGGAGTTCCGCAAGTACCTCACCAAGGATCCGGCCTTTGAGCGTCGCTTCCAGACCATCGATGTCGAGGAGCCGAGCGTCGAGGACACGGTCAAGATCCTGGCCGCGCTCAAGCCGCGCTACGAGGAGCACCACCATGTGCGTTACACACAGGGTGCTATCGAGGCCGCCGCGAACCTCTCCAACCGCTACATTCAGGACCGCTTCCTGCCCGATAAGGCCATCGACCTCATCGACGAGGCCGGTGCCCGCGCCCGCATTGCCACCAATCGCGCGCCCGAGCCGGTGCGCGAGGCCGAGCATCGCGTCGAGGAGCTCAAGGCTGCCGCACAGGAGGCCACCGAGAGCGACGACATGAACAAGGCTGCCGAGATCACTGAGCAGCAAAAGGCTGCCGAGATTGAGCTCGCCGAGGCCAAGGCTGCCTGGACGGCCGAGCTCGACGCGAGCCCGCTCACTATTGACGTGAGCCAGATCGCCGATATCGTGTCCGTGACTTCAGGCGTGCCGGTGTCCTCGCTTACCGAGAGCGAGAGCCGTCGCCTGCTACAGGCCGAAAGCGTGCTCAAGACCCGCATTATCGGCCAGGACGAGGCCGTCGAGGCCGTTGCCAAGGCCGTGCGCCGCAGTCGCTCGCCGCTCAAGGATCCGCGTCGCCCCGGCGGCAGCTTTATTTTCCTGGGCCCCACCGGCACGGGCAAGACCGAGCTCGCCAAGACGCTCGCCGAGTATCTCTTTGGCAGCAAGGACGCGCTCATCAGCTTCGACATGTCGGAGTTCGGCAGCGAGTTCGAGGTCTCCAAGCTTATCGGTAGCCCCCCGGGCTACGTTGGCCATGACGAGGGCGGTCAGCTCACCAAGGCCGTTCGTCGTCACCCGTACTCGGTCGTGCTGTTCGACGAGATCGAGAAGGCGCACCCCGATATCTTCAACATTCTGCTGCAGGTGCTGGAGGAGGGCCGCCTGACCGATAGCCAGGGCAAGACGGTCGACTTCCGTAATACCGTGATCATCATGACGTCCAACGTGGGCGCCCGCGAGATTGCGCAGGATGCGAGCGTTGGCTTCGGCACCACCGGCGAGCAGGGCCTTACCTCGAGCGAGATTAAGGGCCGTGCAATGGGCGAGCTCAAGCGCCTGTTCCGCCCCGAGCTGCTCAACCGTATCGACGACATCGTGGTGTTCCAGAAGCTTTCGGGCGAGAACCTGACCAAGATCGCGCACCTGCTGGTGGACGACCTGCGTCAGCGCCTGATTGCCAACGGCATGAACATCAAGCTCACCGATGCGGCCTACGACAAGATCGTGGCCGAGGGCACCGACCTCACCAACGGTGCGCGTCCGCTGCGTCGTGCCATCCAAAAGCTCATCGAGGATCCGCTGTCCGAGGAGCTGCTGGCCGGCGAGTGGGGCGAGGGCGATACCGTCCTGTGCGATGTGGCCGACGGCAAGTTTGTCTTTAGCCATGGCACGGGCGAGATCCCGGCACCGCGTCCGGCGGGCACGCTCGGCGGCGATACCGCTCCGGCGGCGCCGCACACCGGCAACGCCGCGCCTGTGAGCAGTGGCGTGAGCTCGGGTCCCGGTGGCATGATGCAAGCCGGTTCCGGCGCGCTGTAGGGTGTGGCGACAATTTGATACGCGTAATCGAGGCGCTCTGGCAAGGGCGCCTCGATTTGTAGAGCTGCGAAGTTGTGACCGTTACGCTCTGCGGTCCGCCGTTAGCCGATGATGCGAGAGCGCTCGGCGTTTTCGACTGGTTTATGCAAACGAAGTCTGGGAATATACAAGGCGCATGTCTTATTGTCTAACCAGTTGCGCCAAGGAGGCACCATGGACTACAAGATTACTGGCTACGAGCCCGCCCAGCTGTTCCATTTCTTTGAGGAGGTTAGCGCGATCCCCCGTGGGTCTGGCAACGAGAAGGGCATCAGCGATTTCCTGGTTGCGTTTGCCAAGGAGCGCGGCCTTGACGTGTACCAGGACGAGGTCTACAACGTCATCATTCGCAAGCCCGCATCTACCGGTGCCGAGAACGCCCCGACCGTGATGTTACAGGGCCATATCGACATGGTGTGCGACAAGTTGGGCTCCGTTGAGCACGACTTTACGACCGATGGTATCGACCTGGTCGTCAAGGATGGTGTCCTTACCGCCAACGGCACCACCCTGGGTGCCGACAACGGCATTGCCGTCGCGCTTATGCTTACCGTGCTCAACGATGATTCGATTGTCCATCCGGCCCTCGAGTGCGTATTCACCACCGACGAGGAGACTGGCCTGGTCGGCGCCGAGACGCTCGACAAGTCCCAGATTAGCGCCCGCACCATGATTAACCTTGACTCCGAGGAAGAGGGCGTTGCCACCGTCAGCTGCGCCGGCGGCGTCGTCGTTACCTACACCTGCCCCATCGCGCGCGAGCACAAGACCGGTAGCACCCTCACGCTCGACATCTCCGGCCTGCTGGGCGGTCACTCCGGCTCCGACATCAACCTGGAGCGCGGCAATGGCAACCTCATCATGGCCCGCATCATCGACCGCCTGATGGTCGCCGGCGAGCCCGCCATCGTCAGCTTCAACGGCGGCACTAAGGACAACGCCATCAACCGTGAGTGCAAGGCCGAGCTGGTTTACGCCGACCACGCTGCCGCCGAGGCCGCGGCCCAGATCGCAAAGGACATCATCGCCGACGTCACCGCCGAGCTCGAGGTCTTCGACCCCGGCTTTACCTGCACCGTCGAGATTGCCGACGACGCCGAGGTCGAGGCCATGGACCAGAAGTCCGCGCTTGCTCTCATCCGCGCTCTGCGTCTTGCCCCTAACGGCGTGATTCGCCGCAACGTCGCCACCGACGGCTCCGTCGAGGTTTCCTCCAACATCGGCGTGGTTGCCACCTCTGACGACCAGGTCAAGATCATGCTGTCCCCGCGCTCCTCGATCACCTCGCTGCAGAACGAGTTCAAGGACCGCCTGCAGATGCTGGCCGATGTCCTGGGCTTCGACGCCAAGTTCGAGTTCGAGTATCCCGGCTGGAGCTATGCCGAGCATTCGCCGGTCCGCGACGTCTTTGTCGAGAGCTATCGCGAGCTCTTTGGCTCCGAGCTGCGCATCGAGTCCATTCACGCCGGCCTTGAGTGCGGCCTGTTTGTCGAGGCCCTGCACGGCCTGGACGCCATCGCCGTGGGCCCGACGCTCTCCGATGTCCACACCCCGGACGAGAGCATGGAGCTCGCTTCTGCCGAGCGCTTCTACGAGTTGCTCATCGACGTTCTCAAGCGTCTCGCTGCGTAAAGATTGCGCTAGCAGCAGTCCGAGCCACGTGCTAGCGGATTGCAAATGACATTACGAGAGGGGGCACCCGGTCTTTTGCGACAGGTGCCCCCTCTCTTCTTTTAAGAAATGGGAAATTGATTGGCGTCTAGCCCATATCCGCCTTGATGAGGTCGAGGGTGCGCTGGCAGTTTTCGCGGACGGGCCCGAGCATATGTTCGCGCAGGTCCGCCATGCCGGGCAGATCGGCGTATTCGTCCATGACCTCTTCCATGCAAATGGGTACATCGTAGGCGAGGTCCATCATGGTTGTAAAGCAAAACTTCTCGGTTAGCCCGGCATCGGTGAGTGCCGCTTCCAGCACGGGGTCGCCTTCGCCATGGTATCGGCGGATGGCGTTGGGTCCGATACGCCCAACACGATTCTCGCCGCCAACGCTCATGGCAAGGCGTGCCCGACGTCGCATGCGCTCATACGCCAAACCCGACGCGACATCGTACATACGAGCCATCATGGCCGTGCCGCCGTTTCCGAGTAGCAGGGAATAGTTTTTCGCATGCGCATCCGGTGCGCCGATAATGGCGTTGAAGAACAGTATCTGCGTAAACAGATACAGGTTAAGTTGATGGTGGCTCGTGTTTACGAGGAGCTCTTGAATATCGCGGGTGGTCGGGCCGCCGTCTGCCGTGTACTTTTGGGCGGGCATCACCCCAAGTGCCTGACAGAGGTCTTCTTGATGTAGGCGCCTGATCGTTCCGTCTTCGACTTTCACGCGGTCATAGCGCTCAACAATGAGGGCAGGTTCGTCCTCAAACATACGATATTCGACGTTTGCCGTTGCGATACCGGCGCGCTGGGCGCTTTTCATGCAGACAAACTCATTGAGAGCCTCGAGTTTAAATCCGATAACGCCATTTTTGAAAATATGCGTCGTAGGCGAGGAGCCCATGCATTCGCACCAGCGGCCGTTTATGAACGCGAGCGCGAACTTGCCCTGGTTGCCTCCGAGTGACCAACTTTCATCTAGACCCATCCACGATGCATCGCGGTCATCTCTGATCGACTTGAGGCGGAGAGCAATTTCGTGGTCGTCTATAGGGCAGTATTCGCCGGCGCGATGCAGGACGGCGTCGGCATCTTCTTCGGCACAAAACTGCACTCCGCCCGGACAGTCGAGTCCGATATGGCTGAGCAACGCAACGGGGTTGTTGGGCCTAACGTCGAATTCGGTGGCAATCGCTTTTCGTTGGTCCTCGCTGTCGGGTAGAAGGCCAAACAGGTACGGATTCATGACCTGTTGTCCGTATGTGCGATTCGATACGGGTATGTTGGTCGATAGGGCTGGCCCGTCATAGTCATGATCGTAGGTAAAGCTGATAAGACCGTTCTCATCTTGCGTGAGCGTTCCCGCAGGTACGCCGCAAATGAAGGTCCGAAGTGATGTTCTGGCCATTGGCTATTTCCCTTCGGGCTTGGTTTGGTTAGATGCGTTTGCGGCAATCGAGACTCCGAGATTGGACATGGCGAAATCGGCGAAGACCTCGTCGTAGAGTGCGGATGTAAAGGGGGCATCTGCAAGAGCCGGAATGGCGGTACTACGACGGTTGCGATGGTGAGGACGTTGAGTGTGATGGCGCTTGGGGATGCTGCGAGGCAGCGGATTGGCATGCGGGGCGTCGACTGGTCGCTCGTTTTTTGCTTCGCCGATATCCCCTTGAGCGGCGAGTGCCAGTCCAAGAGCATTGAAAATCGACAGCAACTTGTCGAGTCGAATGCCGGTGGCATCTCCCAGCTCGAGTGATGCGAGCAGGCGCTCCGAAACACCGGCTTTTTTAGCGAGGGCCGCACGGGTGATTCCCTGTGACTCGCGTGCCTGGCGCACGTAGATGCCAGCTTGGCGCGGTGTGGTGATGGGAAGGGTGCCCACGGCGATCTCCTAACGTGCAGACTTTTGCATATTAGTATGACATGCAAAAGTCTGCACGAAAAGGCCTCATGCAAAACTCTGCATGAGGCCTTGTGCTGGCGTTGAGTTTTGAGTGATTGTGCTTGGTGTTACAGCGCCAAAATCCCCAGATGCTCAAGCAAGATCTTAAGCCCGATGAGGATGAGCACGACGCCACCCACGATGGTGGCGGGTTTTTCGTAGCGCGCGCCAAAGGTGTGGCCGATCGCTACGCCGGCGATGGAGAAGATAAACGTTGTGACGCCGATAAGCGATACGGCGGGAACGATGTCAACCGAGAGCGCCGCAAACGAGATGCCTACGGCTAGGGCGTCGATTGAGGTGGCGATGGCGAGGATCAGGTATTCTACCAGGTCAATCTTTTCGGCATTCTTGTTGTCGCCCTCGCCCTCGTCCTCATTCTCGGTAAAGGCTTCCCACAGCATCTTGCCGCCGATGAAGGCCAAAAGGATAAAGGCGATCCAATGGTCGATGGGCCCGATGATGCCCATGAATTGACTGCCGAGCGCCCATCCGATCACGGGCATGCCGGCCTGAAAGCCGCCAAAGAACAGGCCGAGCACCACGGCGACTTTAAGGTTGATCTTTTTCATGCCGAGACCCTTGCAGATGGAAACGGCAAAGGCGTCCATCGAAAGGCCAACGGCGAGCAACACGAGCTCTGCGAGTCCCATAGTCTGGCTCCCTCTCTGCGGGCGAGCCCGATTACGCGACTACTCCCTCATTTATATGAGACCCGATGCTACCACATGAGCAGTCAAAGGAGCCCCGTCCCAAATGAGCTACCTAAGCGGTGTTCGCTCATTCTGTAAGCATCGGATTTCGTGGCTGCTGCGGGGACAAACCGTGAGAAACTATTTAGCGTTTATGGAGCGTATACGATGGGAGCGATGCCTTGGATAAG